>JAFLJU010000028.1 GCA_022712835.1 Desulfobacteraceae bacterium | reverse complement strand
ATAACTAATCACACTGGAAAAGGTTTCGAATTGAATCACCCATTAAAATCCTGTCTTCCATATTACATCGATTTTCTCATCTCAAGGGCTTCTCTATTTTCAGGATCTTTTCGAAGCACTGTGTTTAAATAATCATCGGCTAGCAAAATCTTATCTTTGTCAAAATAAATTTTCGCAATCTGAAGTTTTACATCAATCCGACTACTTTGATGCTTGTCCACAGTCTTAAAATATCCCAGTGCCTTGTCTGAGTCGCCGCTGGTTTGATATAAAACACCGGCTTTATAAACTGTATCATATTTAGACGGAACTTCTTTGATGATGCTATCCAACAGTATCTTTGAATATACAAATTCATCGTGTTCAATGCAAATATCTGCGATAAGCTCTTTTGTATAGACCTGTTTCTTTGCGCTGGATATGGCTTTTTTAAAAATATCTATGGCCTTATTCGACAAGCCTTTGTTAAAAAGACTTTTTCCAAGGTCTATGGCTTGATCATTATATTTAGAGGTTAAAGACATTACTTCGAGATAATATTTTGCAGCGGTTTCCAAATCTCCTGTTTCCCTGTGCATTTTTCCAAGTATATATCTTGTGGTTGCATCCTGAGGGTTAACGGTTGCTGCTTTTTGGAGACATTTTACCGCTATTTGTGATTTTCCGGCTTTTTCGTATAATAGTCCTAATTCCCGTAACAACCTTGATGCTGAAGGCTTTAAATTTAAAGCAAGTTTGATTCGCTGAATTGCTGATTCGAAATCACCTGCCTCTTCAAAATCTCTGGCTTTACTTCTATGGATGTTCGCTTCGGATGGATGATTGGCACGGTGAACAACCGTCCTGATTTTGTTGTCCAGGGCTTCCAGGGTTAACGGCTTTAAAAGGTATGCATCAATCTCTGTTTCTGCAGCTTCGTAGACGATATCTTTTTCTGCTTCTGCTGTCAGCATGATTACCGGCAAATCTCTTAGAACCTTATTCTTCCTTATGTAAGACAGCAATTGAATCCCGTTCATAACCGGCATGTTCCAGTCAATTATAGCAAGATTAATATTTGCTTCTGTCAAAACTTCCAAACCTTTTTGCCCATCTTCTGCAAATAATAATTTTTTTCCTATATTAAGATTCCTAAGCATTTTCCGGATAGTCAGGCGCATACTCTTCATATCATCAACCACCAAGATTGACATATTTTCAAGATCTATGGGTTGTTTATGCTCGGCCATACTTTTAATGAACTCCTTTTATTGCCGTAAGGACGGGTCAGGACGAACAAAAAAGCCCGGATACCTATTATCAAAGGAATCCGGGCTGCATTTATCAATTATTTTCGTGTTGCAACCCGGCTGTCTTTTATAAGACCCGTGGCTTTCCGTCCCTGTCTCACGGCAGGTTTGGCAATTTTTATTTGCTCAACATACAGTTTTTAATGATATATGTCAATTTGTGAATCCAATTGTTTTTATAAAAATTGTTAGGATTTTAAGATGTTAGAGATTAACGAGAACGTAAACTGCCACACAGATGCCATAGGCAATGGCCTAAATACAAGTCATCGCATTCGAATTCTCTATACACTACAAAAAAAATAAAAAATCTATCCAGCTATTTTATTGCCCTCTAATTTTATTGCATTTTTGGTAGTTGGCAGGCACTGCCCAAGATCAAAATGGTTTCAGCCAATGAGGTTTTTGATTTTGACCAGCAGGTCTGGAAATTTATATGGTTTGAGGACATAATCATTCGCTCCTTTTTGAAGGCCTCGGATGACATCATCTTTCTGGGCCTTGGCTGTCAGCATGATGATGGGTGTTGTTGAAGCTTCACGAAAAGAGGATCTGATTTTTTTCAGGACCAGGAATCCGTCCATTTCAGGCATCATGACATCAAGAAGAATCAAATCGATTTTCTCTTCACTGTAAAACAGAAGGTCAATACCTTTTCGGCCGGTTTCGGCCAGAATGGGTTTATAGCCCTCTTGTTTTAAGCTGAACCAGAGAATATCCCTAATCTGTTTCATATCGTCGATAATTAGAATTGTTTGTTTATTTTCCATGTATCAACTCCTTGTCACTGGCAGATAGAAAGTAAACACTGAACCTTTCCCAAGGATACTGTCCACCATAATTTTTCCATTATGGGAATCAATAATATGTTTGACAATGGAAAGGCCAAGCCCGGTGCCTTCGATTGCAGAGGTGTCTGAACTGTCCACCCGGAAAAATTTTTCAAAAATTTTATTCAGCTTGTTTTTTGGCATACCAATGCCGGTGTCAGAGACACTGCATACTAAAAAATTTCCTTTTTTTTCAACATTGATACTGATGGTACCGCCGGTGGGTGAAAATTTAATACTATTGGTAATCAGGTTGACAAGGACCTCTTTTATTTTTCCTTCATCGGCATGAATCATGGGAAGGCTGGGTGAAAAATCAGTGAGGATATGGATATTTTTTCGTCTGGATCGATAAACATGGGCCACGGAATTGATCAATTCCTCTAAGGGGAAAGCCGTGATATCAAGGTCGAATTTTCCGGATTCGATTCTGGAAAGATCAAGGAGATTGGAGACAATATCGGCCAACCGGTCTGTTTCGCTGTCTATCACGGATAAAAATTGTTCTCTGGTCTTATGATCATCCGGCTTGACTTGGGTAATTAATGCTTCGGTATAAGATTTAATGACACTTAAGGGGGTTCGCAGTTCATGGGAAACAGTGGATACAAATTCAGATTTCATTTCATCCAGCCTGGTAAGTCGTTCAATCTCCTTTGAAGCCGACATATCCCTGAAGATAAAGATAACGCCAATGGTCTTTTTTTGTCTGTCAGTTAAAAGAGACGGGGTGACCCCCACTACGATATCGATCTCTTTGTACGGCGAATGGGGAATCATGGATTCTCCGGCAAAGCCTTTTTTCAAAATGGTTTCAAAAAGTTTGTCCAGCTCTTTTTTTAATTCACCTGTTAAAAATTCGCCATATTTGAAACCTGTAAGATTGCGTTCTTTGATCCCCAAAATAGCAGTGGCATTTCGATTGATCAGAGTGACCCTGCCTTTTTTGTCCACTGCCATGAGGCCATTGTTGATGCTTTCAAGCATATTTGTCATATAGGCATTGGAATTGTTCACCCGGACATACAGATTTTGATTTTCTATGGCAATCGCGGTTTGGGCTGCTAAAAAGTTCAAAATAGCGCTGAGTTTCAGTTTGTAAAACTCAGGATCAAACTTGGTTGTAATGACCATAAATCCCAAAGACTGGCTCGGGCTTTTCAAGGGAAGAATGCTGATGATTTCTTTGACTGATTTTTCCTGGAACTCGGTCAGAATTGTCCATCTGCCCTGATTCATGACCCAGGAAACCAATTTTTCATCAAACTCGGGAGCCATCTGGTTTTTTTTTGTTTCTCCGGAATGATAGGCTTTTTGAAATGTTATATTATCGCTATTAAAAAGGTATATAGAGGCAGATTTATAGTTCATGACTTCCTGGATGATATCACAGGTCACGGTACAAATATTTTTAAGATCAAACTGGGAAATGATTTTTAAAGAAAGATCCTGAAAAGTTTCAAACAGATCAATTTGATCGGTGAGATTTGAAATGGTCCGGGTCAGGAATTGATGGTCTTTTTCAAGGGGTGTTGGCTTCATAATTTAGAGTTCCCCTCATAGAGAAATTCGGTGGCGGTCAAAAAATCTTTTTTGACCTGAATGCTCATTGTTTTGATTTTTTTGCTTGTCAGGTCAGTTAGCTTGAATGCCTTGGTATTTAATTCCGGCAATACATTGTCGCCACCACTGCCAATCCCTATTCTCCGGCATAGATAATCTGCCACATGAACAATGGATGCGATGCGAAAGGCATTTGAATTTTCATCCGGGCAATGGTGAAATTCAACGGCCTTGACCATTGAGGATGGGAGACTCCATTTTTTGAGCACCAGGGCGCCAATACCTGAATGGTTGAAACTGAATATAGTATTTTCAGCAGTCAGGAGAGGGATGTTTTTTGTTTTTGACAGTTCCAGTGCCTGTACAAATTCTTTGTGAAAGAAACTGTCCAGAATCAATTTTCCAAAATCATGGAGCAGACCGCACATAAACATTTCATCTGCATTTTTTAACCCCAGATGCTCTGAAATTTTGGTGCAGAGAATACCGCATAATAAGGAGTGCTTCCAAAAATCAGTGCGATCAAATAACCGGTTTTTATCACTTTTCGGAAACTGGCCCATGATGGACGTTGATAAAACAATATTTTTAATGTTGTTCAACCCCAGTACAACAATAGCATAATTGATACTATTTATTTTTCGGGGAAAACCGTAATACGCAGAATTGGCAGTTTTCAGAACCCTGGACGCCAGGACCTGGTCCTGGGAGATGGCTTCGGCGATTTCAAATGCCGTGCTTTCAGGGTCCTGGGTCAATTTGATCACATTGTTGGCAACCATGGGCAGGGTGGGAAGGTTGCGAACATTGGCAAGCCTTTTTTTAAGCTCTTTGTTGTCCATATCTCCCTGTGACTCAGCTTCCTATTAAAATAAAGCAAAGTCTAAATTTATAGAGGTTAATGCGATTATTATAAAATAGGCTCTTTCTAAAAGCAACGGGTTTAATGGATTGGTATGATTGTGTTAACAGTTTCGTAAGTAGGATATTATTTTACGAGTAAATCATATAAAATAAATGGTTTCTCTTGTGTTTTTTGTATTAAACGCTCATATTCCAAGAATAGATTTACTCTATTTCCCATTGGATAAAATTAAAGCGTCAAGTTATTTCCCTGATACGTTTTTGAACAAATCCCACTTGTCGGTAAGCGGGGTTCAATTTTTCTTGACGATATCGCATTTATTTTAAAATGGCAAAACTTGATGTTTCAGGGCTGAGACGAATAAAAAATGAAAATGAGAATAAAAAATGATTAAAATTCTGATTATTGATGACGACCCGCTCATCTGTAAAATCCTTGTTAAGATATTCACAAGAATGGACTATGAGGTGAGTTATTCTCAATCTTTAAAACAAGGCATGGGGGTAATCTTTGCGAATCAGTTTGATATTGTATTTCTTGATGTAAATCTTCCTGATGGAAATGGCCTTGAAGCGATTAAGGTTATCCGTGAACATCCGATTGCCCCGGAAATTATTATAATGACCGGTGACAGTGATCCTGAGGGTGCAGAACTTGCCATGAAATCAAAGGCGTGGGATTATATTCAGAAAAGCAAATCCCAGAAAGAGTTTAAATTCTCGTTGATGAGGGCATTGGAATATCGGAAGCAAAAACAAACCAGAGTACAAAATATAACCATTGATAGGGGTACCATTATCGGCGAAAGCCCACTTATATCAAAATGTTTTGAGCAAATCACAATCGCAGCTGGCAATGAATTACCTGTTTTGATTACAGGAGAAACCGGGACCGGCAAAGAGCGTTTCTCAAGAGTCATCCATGATAACAGTAAACAATCCCAATCAGAATTTATCGTTGTTGATTGTACCGTCTTGCCGGAACATTTGGTTGAAAGCACGCTGTTTGGACATACAAAAGGCGCTTTCACCGGTGCAGATTTTGATAGAACAGGACTGATGAAACTTGCAGACAAAGGGACATTGTTTCTTGATGAAGTAGGAGAACTTCCCCTAAGTGTTCAGAAAAAGTTTTTGAGAGTTCTTCAAGAAAAAAGATTCCGGCCGGTGGGCAGTAGAAAAGAAATCAAAAGTGATTTCAGGTTGATCTGTGCGACCCACCGTAATTTAAAGAACATGGTGAAAGAAAAACAATTCAGGGAAGATCTTTTCTTCAGATTATTTTCAATGAACATTCACCTGCCCCCTTTGAAGGATCGCAAAAATGATATACGCACAATTGCACTGCATTTTCTTACTGCCAAGGAAGACCTTAAAAGCGGAAAGGCATACACAATATCCAAAGAATTTTTAGATGAACTTCAAATGTATGAGTGGCCGGGGAACGTCAGGGAACTCATCAACACGATTGATCTTGTTCGCAGTGAAGCTATCAATGGCAGCACTCTTTTTCCACATCATCTTCCCGGACATATCAGGGCTTATAACATTAGAAATAAACTAAAATTGCCGACCCAAAATGATACATCGACGATGACCCTTCCTCCCAATAAAAATACCGGTAATCAATTAAATTTCAAAGATCATATTGAAAAAACGAAATATGAATATCTGCATGAACTGTTAGCTGACTATAAAGGAAATATAAACAAAGCCTGCGAGGTATCCGGCCTTTCAAAAAGTCAACTTTACAGGCTGATACAGCAATATAATCTAAAAGGCATTTAAGAAATTTGTTATTCTGGCGACATTCCCTCTTTTGCGACATTCCCTCTTTTGCGACATCTTTTACGCTATTGAAAAAACCAATATAATTTCAAATAGTTATTGTATGGAAACACCGAATAAACTTCAAACTCTCGAAATCTTGTCGTAAAGATAAGAATATAGCATTTACATAACCAACTGAAATAATAGCATTTTTATTTTTCATGGGACTGGCACACAACTTGTAATACCTATACCTACGACACTCAAAAAGATACCATTAAAATGTATATAAAGGACGAATTATGAACCTTATACTTTTTATCCACCCAGACTCTCCGGAAACCGGCGAAACCTTTAAAAAAATAATAATGCAAAAGTTTAATGTTACTGAAATTCATACCATTGAGACTTTGAATACATTCAAATCAAAGCTTAAGAAACCAACCCACCATAACAATGAGGTTTTTATTTTATTTATCGACTCCTGTCAGGGTTTAAAAGAGTTAAAAAGCCTGGTTGATTTATTGGATGGAAAACAGTTGATAATGGTTTTACCCGATGATTCCAAATCCACATTATCCCTGGCCCATCAGTTCTTTCCCAGATATTTCACCATCATAAATGAAACATATAATGACCTTTGCGCTGTTCTATCCAAAATATCCGATAAAATATCCGATAAAATATCCGGCAAAATATCCGGCAAAATAAAGACAGATAAGACTTAAATACAATAAAGGAGGGCCAAAAGAATGGATCAATCGGCAAAAACAATGGACCAGGCAGTTAAGGCAATAACGATTAAAACAGGGAAATACCTGACCTTTACGCTTGAAAATGAAGAATATGGGATTGGGATTCTTAAAGTGAAGGAAATTATCGGTATGATGTCCATCACCTCTGTTCCCAGAACACCTGATTTTGTAAAAGGGGTGATCAATCTCCGTGGCAAGGTTATTCCTGTTTTGGATCTTCGATTGAAATTTAATATGGGGGAGATCCCCTATACGGATCGAACCTGTATCATTGTTGTGGAAATTGATTCTGAATCAGCAACCGTACTCATCGGTATTGTTGTGGATGCCGTATCTGAAGTTTTGAATATCAAAGAGAGTAATATTGAAGATACACCAACATTCGGCACCAGCCTGAATACGGATTATATCCTTGGCATGGCAAAAACCGAGGGCAGTGTAAAAATTCTTTTAGACATAGATAAGGTATTGAATCAACAAGAAATCGCACGGCTTGAAACGGTATCCTAAAAGATAAAGCAACATTATTAAATAAGGAGAAAAAAGTATGTTCAAAAACATGGGATTAAAATTTAAAATCATCCTCGGCAGTTGCGTGACACTTGTTTTGATGGTGATACTGGGTTTTATCAGCATTGATGCCACAAGATCATTGACAACTACCAATGAGAGAGTGGATCACACACATGTTGTAATTGCCACGGCCAACCAGATTATTGCTGCCGGTGTAGACATGGAAACCGGCATGAGAGGGTATCTACTTGCCGGAAAAGAAGAATTTCTTGATCCCTATAAAGGCGGGCAAAAAAAGTTTTATGAACTGGTGGCATCCCTTTCTAAAACAGTGGATGATAACCCGGCCCAGGTTCAGCTTCTTTCCGAAGTCAAAACAAATATTGATGCCTGGCAAAAAGATGTGACCGAGGTCCAGATTGGTCTTCGGCGACAAATCGGGGATGCCAAAACCATGAACGATATGGCCGATTTAGTTGGCGAGGCAAAAGGCAAATCATATTTTGATAGGTTCCGTGGTCAGGTGGCCGAGTTTATCAGCAGGGAAACAAAGCTGATGAATGAACGCCAGAGTGCAGCAGATGAGGCCATGAAAAAGAACGAAGCGCTTGCCCAGAAAATCACCGAAACCAGTAAATGGGTGGATCATACCAAACAAGTTATTGCATCAGCCCATGATATGTTAGCAGGTGCTGTGGATATGGAAACCGGTATGAGGGGATTTTTACTGGCCGGGAAAGAAGGGTTTCTTGATCCTTATAAGAGTGGCCAGAAGAAATTTGATGCCTTAAATGCATCACTATCAAAAGCTGTGAATGACAATCCTGCCCAGGTCCAACTTCTTAAAGAGATTAGTAAAACACAGAAGACTTGGCAAACAAAGGTGACAGATCCCATCATAAAATTGAGGCGGCGTGTGACCAATGGCGCTGCAGATATAACTGTAGTGACAACCCAAGTGGGAAAGGCAAAGGGGAAAGTCTATTTTGATAAACTCAGGGAGCAAATCGCCACTTTTATTGAACGAGAAGAAAAACTTAATGTAGAACGCCAGGCAGAAGTCACGAACGCGACCAAGGCTGCGGCTGAGAATAGGGCACTTATCGCCAAAACAACTGAATGGGTAGCCCATACGCGGGATGCGATTGAAACCGCCAATGAGATTATCTCGGCAGGTGTGGATATGGAAACCGGTATGCGAGGGTATCTTTTAGCAGGCGAAGAAGGGTTTCTTGATCCTTATAAGGCCGGTGACAAAAAATTCCATGAACTGGTTGCTTCCCTTTCTCAGGAAGTGAACGATAACCCGGCCCAGGTCAAACTTTTATCTGAAATTAAAGACAATATTAAAGCCTGGATGAAGGATGTCACCGAAGTTCAAATCGCTCTTAGAAGAGAAATCGGTGAAGCCAAAACCATGGACGATATGGCAGATCTTGTTGCCGAAGCAAGAGGAAAGAAATACTTTGATAAGTTTAGAGAGCAGGTGGGAACGTTCACCGGCAGAGAACAAAAGCTCATGGATGAACGGAAAACCAATGCCATGAAAACCTCCAGCAATGCCACGAGCATGATCATTGGCGGCGTCATTCTTGCCATCATCCTGGCCTTGATGGTATCATTGTTTCTTGCCAATTCTGTGGCACGTCCTTTTAGAGCAATCTTCCAGGGGTTGAAAACCTTTAGCTCAGGTGAGCTTGACAGCGTAAAAGTTAAATTTCAGGATGTGATTGACAGCTTAAGATCCGGGTCCAGTCAGGTATCACAGGCCAGCAGCCAGATTGCCACAGGTAGCTCCCAACAGGCAGCCAGCCTTGAGGAAACATCATCATCCCTCGAAGAGATTGCGAGCATGACCAAGAGTAATGCAGATAATGCAAACCAGGCCAATACATTGATGCAGGATGCAAACCGGGTTGTGACGGATGCCAACAAGTCCATGGGTGAATTGACCACCTCCATGGCGGAAATTTCCAAGGCCAGTGAAGAAACATCCAAAATTGTGAAAACCATTGATGAAATTGCCTTCCAGACAAATCTTCTCGCCCTGAATGCAGCTGTTGAAGCGGCCCGTGCGGGTGAGGCCGGAGCCGGTTTTGCTGTTGTAGCGGATGAGGTAAGAAACCTTGCCATGAGAGCGGCAGACGCTGCAAAGGATACGTCTGCACTCATTGACGAAACAGTTAAAAAGGTAAGTGACGGCGCAACACTTGTTGAGAAAACCAATGAGGCCTTTAAACAAGTTACAGACAGTTCGTCAAAGGTTGGCGCATTGGTGGCCGAGATCAGTTCTGCATCCAAAGAACAGGCCGATGGAATCTCTCAGGTCACGACAGCGGTATCTGAAATGGATTCGGTTGTCCAACAAAATGCAGCAGGTTCGGAAGAACTGTCTTCCCAGGCAGACGAACTGAGCAGCCAGGTTGGGATCATGCTGGAAATTGTTGAGGGTGAAAAAAGCCGCGGGATGGTTACCACACCCCCAAGGGCAAAAAAATTGAGCAATCCGAGAAATAAAAAAATGGTAGCCCATAACCCAAAAGAAGTACGGCCCGACCAGGTCATCCCCTTTGATGATGACGAATTTGAGAACTTTTAGCAAATAGCCTTTAAAATGGATGCGGCGCAGGATATTTTATCCTGCGTCGCAACCCACCAGATCCGTATCAGAGCTTAGGAGCGCAAATTTTATAACTTGAACGAAATAACTTATTTCATCTGCGGTCCTTACTTTGTATCTGTATTATTTTCCAATTGTTTGATTTGCTTTCCAAAAGTTTTTTCGTATTGATTTAATTCTTCCCTGCTGACCCATTTTTCTTTTGTTTCCTTGCTAATAGAAGATCTTTGACCCTCTTCTTTTACAAAGCATTCTCCCAGGACATATTGACATCCATCATCCGTTTCAAATGCTTTCCAATCATTGCCAAAGGTCAAAATATTAGAGATGGCCTTTTTGTGGTAGGAACCATCACAACAAACAAAGACAGTCCTACAAACCACCACATCGTCAGGCTGGGCTTGTCGAAAGAAAAAATCATAGCGGTTCCGGACCATTTTTTGACCAATGTATATTCCAATTAGGCCACTAAAAAGAAGAAGAACACTTATTATTACAGGCATTGTCACCTCCGATTTTTTATGTTTGTATTAAACTGCTTTTAGGAATATCAGAACGAAGGGGATGCTTCAAGAAAAGTTGTTGCTTTAATTTTAAAAAAAACGAAAGATCCTGATATGAAAAAGCAAGATCCCTTAAGAGGTCCCATTGAGACGATCAGGGAGCTGGGTCAGAGTCCTTGCCTGTTCAAACCCTATACCCTTGAAAAGATAGCAACCCTGGTTCAAAACAGGTTGAAAGACAAGGGGTCCGATGCATAGAAATCCAAAGGTTATATAGATTCCTCTGATATCTTTTTAAAAAGAAAACTCTGGAGAAAAAGGCTCTTTGGTATCGACAATAAGCCGGGACATCCCTTTGATAATATGATCCCTTACCTGTATAATGTGGTAGGTAAGGGCCTTGCGGACACCCTCTTCATCTGATCGTTCAAGGCATTCAAGTATATCGGAATGCTCCTGTAATGAAGTGTCCATTACGCTGGAAAAATAAAGATTTCGGCTGTATCTTAACAACAGGACATCAAATAATTCTTGAAGTATTTGTAGCTGGATGCTGGAATCCGCCAATGAAGCCAAACACATGTGAAATCCCATATCCGTCAGAATACGCTTGTAATAATTATCTTCGTCCACTGCAGTTTTATATTTTTCCATGGCCTTTTGAAGTTTTTTTATTCCGTCAACATTAAGGTTCTTAATCGTATCTGGAACAAGCGCTACCTCTATTAAAAGCCGGGCATTGTAAATTTCGGTAATTTCTTTGAGACTGACCTTGTTTACATAATATCCTTTGTTGGTCTCATGCCGGACAATATTCCGAAATTCCAACCATTTGATAGCCTGGATCACAGGTGTCATACTCACACCGATACGATTGGCAAGATCTTTATATTTAATTTTTTGACCTGGCTGGATCTCATTACAAAACAGCATCTGTCTAATGGCGGTATATGCTTTAACCGTTAAATCAGATTTTTCGGTTTCTTTATTTGTTTTTTCGGGCGGCATCGGTGTCCTTATTTGCTTTTCATATTGTACTATAATTTATTAAAAAATTTATTAAATAGCAAGGCTTAACCTAACCCCCTGAAGATTTAATAAAAAATCATGTGGTTACTGAACAATATATTTTTTTCCATTTACTTGACAAGGTGTATTTTTTTTGCCATAAAATTTAATTAAATAATTAATTAACAAATTTATTAAATATTCATTCGATGGGGAGTATTGATATGATTGGCGCCCAAGTTATTGTCAAGATGTTGGAAGAATATCGTGTTGAATATATTTTTGGTGTTCCGGGTGATACCAGCATTAAACTCTATGAGGCCCTCTACGACAGCAAATCCGGCATTCGACATATAATGGCCAGGGATGAGCGATCCGCATCTTTTATGGCGGATGCCTATGCCAGGCTAAGTCATAAACCCGGGGTTTGCGAATGTCCAAGTGGTGCAGGCTCGCTCTACACAGTGCCTGGAGTGGCTGAAGCCAATGCCTCTTCCATTCCCCTCATCGCCATCACATCGGATACACCTCTTTCGGGTGAGGGCAAACAAACCATAACTGAGCTTGATACTCAAAAACTGTATGAATCCATCACAAAATGGGCATCCGTCGTAAAAGGTACAGACAAGATACCAGAAGTCATACGCCGGGCCTTCAGAATTGCGACAACCGGGAAGCCCGGGGCTGTTCACCTGGCATTCCCCCAGGAAGCCTTAAACGGGAATTTTTTGGAAAATCCCAAAAACTTATATGCGGACAATAATTGCTGTGCCTACCCCGCTTATAGAACACGAGGTGCCAGGATAGAGTTGGAAAAGCTTGTATCCCACATGGTTGCCGCTAAAAAATTGGTCATCATCGTCGGTGGCGGTGCCAACCACTCCCAGGCAGGTGAGGCAATCCGATCAATGGCAGAATGGATGACAGCTCCGGTTGTCTCAACCATATCCGGCCAGGGCATTATGCCGGATGATCATGTGCTGGCAATTGGTGTAATAGGTGATAACGGTTTCCACCCCCATGCCCACCTTGCGATTGAAGAGGCAGACACCTTGCTATACATTGGGTGCAAGATGGGATCTGTTTCCACCATAAACTGGACAATGCCGTCTGAAAAACCGGGTCGCAAAATTCTTCAAATTGATTTAAATGCTGAAATGCTTGGCAATAATTTCCAAAACACCTTAAGTGTTGCAGGAGATGCGAAACTGGTTGTGGAGGACTTGTGTATTCTTTTAAAAGGAAAAACAGCTCAGCGGGAGACATCTGACTGGGTGAATGAACTTAATCTGCAGCGGCGCGCCTTCTGGAAAAATGCGAGAAAAGAGTTCCAGGCAGATACAAGCCCCTTAAAACCCCAACGCATTATTGCCCAACTCAACCGTCATCTTGATGAATCCACCATCGTGATCTCTGATGCCGGCACACCAACCCCCTATGTCACCAGATATTTAAAACTGGCAGGAAAAAATTCCAGATTTATTATCCCCCGGGCCTATGGCGGATTGGGATATGCAATTCCTGCTGTGGTCGGTGCCCACTTTGCACGTCCTGATGCAAGGTTGATAGGACTTTTCGGGGATGGATCCCTGGGCATGTCGGCCGGTGAGCTGGAAACCATTTCCCGGCTCAATATCCCGGCAGTGCTCATTCATTTCAATAATAGTGCCTTCGGTTGGATTAAAGCCCTGCAAAAACTTCATTGCAATAAAAAATACTTTTCTGTGGATTTCAATGCCAATGATCCGGTAAAAGTGGCCCAAGGGTTTGGAATAAAAGCCTTATCCATTGAAACGACAGAAGAGCTGGATGACGGCCTAAAAGCGGCATTCAAATCCAGAAAACCCATTTTTCTGGATATAAAAAGTGAACCTGAATCAGAGGATATTCCGCCTGTCTTTTCCTGGATTAAAGCCCAGGAAAAGAACAACAAACAGATGGGGTAAGAAATATATACCAACTAAAAAAAGGGAGAAAGAAAATGAAAAAAACCATGATTTATTTGTTAACCCTCCTACTGGCAGTTTTTTTTGCCCTGCCGGCAGTGACCATGGCCGACGCAAACAAGGTGACCCAATCCACAACCATGACCTGGGTGGCAGGGGGTGTTGGCGGTGGCTGGTATGTACAGGCCGGCGGCATTGCCAGAATGATTGCGGAAACTGAGCCCAACCTGATACTGAAAGTGGTTCCAGGCGGAGGTGTTGTCAATCCTGTAAGGGTATCCAGACATAAAGATGATCTAGGCTGGGGAATTACGTTTGTTGACAAGATGGCCTTTAAAGGGCTGGCACCAGTTTATAAAAAAGCCAATCCTGATGTTCGTTCCCTTGGCGGTATCTTTGGTATTTATCACATCCATGTTATGGGTGCGAAAAAAAAGGGTATTACCACCATGGCCCAGCTCGCCGACATGGTCAAGGCAGGCAAAAAGATCAGAGTTGCAGCACCCATGAAAGGGACATCAGACCTGCCGTTGATGAATACAATCCTAAGCTTTTACGGCATTTCTCTCAAGGACATTGAAAAAGCCGGCGGCAAGGTTTTCCATGCCGTCTATTCAGACATGGTCAACCTGTATAAGGACCACCATGTGGACTTTGTATTCACCCACCTGGGTCTTCCCGGTGCCGCCATTACCGAGATGTCTGTGAGTCGGGATTCTTCAGTTATCGCTTTGTCCGATGCCTGTATTGATCATCTCAACGGTGAGCTGGGAACGTTATCCCGGGATTCAGGAAGAAGCTTTATCCCCAAAGGGACCTACAAGGGCCAGGATGTTGATGTGCCAACTGTCGTATCGGCAGGGGAACTGATTATCAACAAAGATGTCCCTGAAAACGTTGCCTATACCATCATTAAAATTATTTGTGAAAATACCGACGAATTATACAAAATCAATCCGGCCAACAAGAATTTCATACCTGAAACCGGTTGGAAAAATGTAGCCCTTCCCCTTCATCCAGGTGCCATAAAATACTACAAGGATGCAGGTCATATGAAATAGAGACCCCAGGCTTGACCGCGGTCTGTATCTCAATCCCGGCAGGGTATTTGCGTACCCTGCCCTTCATACCAATATTTCCTGGGGGGCTTCATGAAAAATCTTAATACCTGGCAAGACAAGGCAATTGGCACCTGGCTTGTTATTCTTTCCATTTTTCAGCTATATACAGCCACTGTGGGAATTTATCAGCCTCGTATCCAGCGGGGTATCCATCTTTTGTTTCTGCTGCCAGCTGCCTTTGTCCTTTTCCCGGCATTCAAGAAACAAGTCCGTGAACGCGTGGGGATTTTCAACTGGATTCTTGCCATTCTTTCAATTTTCCCCCCCCTGTATATAATTTATTTTCATGAACGGCTCACCGAGCGGTTGGAATTTGTGGATGATGTCCTGACCATCGAACTGGTCCTGGGATCTTTGATGATTGTCCTGCTCCTGGAGGCCGTGAGAAGAGCAGTGGTGCCGGCCATGGCATATCTCATTGCCGCCTTTTTTGCCTATCTTTATGCGGCCCCCTATCTGTCCGGTGTATTTTATGCCAAACCCGTTATTTTTGCAGAAATGATCGAAATGCAGTATCTGATTACCGATGCCGGTATTTTCGGCTCCATTACCGGGGTTTCTGCTACCTTTGTGGCCTTGTTTGTCATTTTCGGAGCGTTTATGGAGGTCACCAAGACGGGTCAGTTTTTTACGGATCTGGCCTGCAGGATCGCCGGCAAGAGCAATGGAGGGCCCGCCAAGATAGCGGTCATCTCTTCAGGGCTTTTTGGCTCCATCTCCGGTGTGGCAGCCGCCAATGTTTATTCAACAGGTGTATTCACCATTCCTTTAATGAAAAAGCTTGGGTACCGGCGCAGATTCGCCGGAGCCGTGGAAGCTGCCGCTTCCACCGGCGGTATGCTCATGCCGCCGGTCATGGGGGCGGGTGCCTTTGTGATGGCAGAGATCACAGGTATCTCCTATGTTAAAATCGTCATCGCTGCCATGCTGGGATCATTGCTGCTTTACGCCAGCATGGTCATCCGGGTCCATTATACTGCCCAGCGGGAAAAACTTATAGGGGTGGAGGAAAAGGACATGGTCTCCTATAAGCAGATTCTGAAGGATTCTTATCTTCTCATCCCCATGGTGTGTCTTGTGGCGATGCTCCTAAAAGGATATTCACCCTTTCTGGCGGCCAATGCAGCCATTGCAATTGTATTTTTGATAAGTTTTGTAAAAAAAGATACCCGGATGACACCTGCCAGAATCTTTGAAACCCTTCGTCTTTCCAGTCATAATATGATCATGATTGCCCTTGCCTGTGCAGGAGCTGGCATGGTGGTTGCCATTGTCACCCATACCGGTCTTGCCCTAGGGGTTGCCACGGTCATCACAAACTGGTCCGGGGGACAGCTACTGCCAGCCATGCTCCTTGTCATGGTCACCTCCCTTGTCATGGGTATGGGGCTGCCCTGCACCCCTGCCTATATCATTGCCATTACCATTGGCGGACCCGCCCTGCTGGCCATGGGGGTCGATATGCTGCCGGCCCATCTTTTTGTGTATTATTTTGCCGTTCTGGCCGGGGTTACCCCGCCGGTGTGTGTGCCTGCCTTTTGTGCCGCTTCCATTGCCAAGTCAAAACCGCTCCAGACCGGCTTTGAAGCGTTTAAACTGGCTTTGGCAGGATTTTTGATCCCCTATGTTTTTGTATTCAACCCGGCCTTGCTCATGCGAGGTACGCCACTTGAAATTATCACGGTCACGCTGATGGTTTTAATCGCCATCATATTCTTTGCCGGCGCATTGAGCGGTTACTTTTTCAAACCGCTGAACCTGATTTTTCGGGTCGGCCTTTTTGTCCTGGCCGGGCTGACCACTTTTTTATGCGCTATACCGGATCTTCTCAATTCACCCATGATCAGAATACTGGGTATCCTGGTCCTGGCAGCAATCTTGTTCCGCCCCCTGTGGTTAAAGTCCAGGGCTTCCAATAAGGAAAAGCATGAACCCAGCACCTGAACATGAAGCCGCAATAAAGGAAGCACTAACTTGAAACAAAATTTTCCCCATATTGTCATCATCGGCGGAGGGGTCATCGGTACGTCGATTGCCTATCATCTGGCAAAACAGAAGGCCCGTGTGACGCTTATCGAAAAAAAGGACTTGGCCTCGGGCAGTTCAGGTGCCTGTGATGGTCTGGTTTTCATGCAATCCAAAAAACCGGGTATCCACCTTTTGCTTGCCATGGAAAGCCTGAAACGGTTTGAAGCGCTGCAACAAGAACTGCCCTTTGACATTGAATTCAGGAAAACCGGCGGACTTGTGGTTATCGAAACCGATCCCGAGTACCTGGCCATGGAAAAATATGTCAAAGAGCAACAAAGAATCGGACTAGACGTTCAATTACTTGACACTTCCCAGACACTTGGAAAAGAGCCCCTTTTATCATCTTGTGTAATTGGCTCTACATTCTCACCCTTGGATGCACAGGTAAATCCCATCAACCTGACCCTTGGATTTGCCCTGGCTGCTAAAAAAAACCATGCCAACATCATGACGGGTGTAACCGTTCTGGGCATCCTTACACAAAACAACCGGGTAACCGGGGTTGCCACCACCAAGGGACAGATCAAAGCCGATCTTGTGGTCAATGCCGCAGGCGCCATGGCAGGTCTCATCGCTCAAATGGTGGACATTGATCTGCCGATAAAACCCAGACGCGGGCAGATTGTCGTAACCAATGCCGGAAAGTCCATATTGAAACATTGTCTGATTTCAGCCAGTTATATTGCGGCAAAGTATAATCCTGACCTTGCCGGCAAGTCAGGCCAGGGAATCTCCATGGAACAGACAGAAAATGGAAACCTTTTGCTAGGGTCCACAAGGGAATTTGCAGGATTTAACAAGGAAAACACATTGTCCGGCATCCAGAAAATTTTAAAACAGACCGCTGTCATCCTTCCGGCACTTGAAACATTTCAAGTGATCAGAACCTTTGCAGGGCTCAGACCTTTTACACCGGATGGGTTACCGATTATAGGACCTGTTACATCTCTTGAGGGCTTTATTATGGCAGCCGGGCACGAAGGAGACGGTATTGCCCTGTCACCCATTACCGGTGATCTAATGGCCCAGATGCTTTTGAATAAAAAACCAGATATCTGCCTGGATCCTTTTTCACCCGGTAGATTTTTAAAGAATAGCCTTGAAGAAACGAAGGATAATAATCACGATGCCTAGTACCCGCAAAAATCATGTCCAGGACCTAAGGATTTCCTCGGTTGTCAGGGGAAGACAAATCCGTCTGAAGGTAGATGGTAAATCTGTGACGGCTTTTGAAGGAGAAACTGTTCACGCAGCATTGACAGCAGCCGGTATCCGGCAACTAAATCATTCAAAATCAAACTCTTTAGAATCAAACCAATCAGAATCAAATAGGGCCAGGGGCGTTTTTTGCGGTATGGGTATTTGCTATGAGTGCCTGGTTACGATTAATCAACTACCGGATCAAAGAGCCTGTATCACTCTTGTACAAGATCAAATGGAGATTCACACCCATGAAGGCTAAATATCATGTGGTGATTGTAGGTTCCGGCATGGGTGGGCTTTCAGCGGCAGCAACCCTTGCCGGGCACGGTCTTGATATCTTAATGATTGATGAGAACATCCAGCCCGGCGGTCAGCTTTTAAGAAAATCTGAAAAAACCGTCAAAAAACTTTTCAAATTCACACCTGATTCAATGAAAACAAAAGGGGTTTCTTTGATGAAACGAATCGATGATGCCGGTTCTGCAATAGACCGGATTCATCAGGCCCAGGTGCTCGGGGTCTTCAAAGACAGAAGGCTTCTTATTCATAAAGAAATAAAGACAAATGCAGCGGATAAAAAAACAAATAAAAAACCGGGGAAAAAAGGATCAGGACAGATCCTGGAAGTCCGGGCCGAACATCTCATTTTTGCAACCGGTGCCAGAGAACGCTATTTGCCATTTAAAGGGTGGACCCTTCCCGGTGTCATGTCCCTTGGGGCTGCTCAAATTCTAATGAAAAGTTATGGGGTTTTACCAGGGTTTAATACGATAATTGCAGGGTCAAGCCCTCTTATGATGGTTCTTGCATCAGAGATTTTGAGCAATCAAGGAAAGGTAGCAACCGTTCTGGATGAGAATCCTTTTAGTAAAAACTTTAGCTTTCTGCCCTTAATACAGCACCATTGGCCTAAACTTTTTGAAGGCGCTTTTTATACGGCACAGATGATGGGAAACCGGGTTCACACGGTAAAGTCTGCCAGAATAGTAGAAGCCCGGGGCAACACAAATTTTAACGCTGTCATTATGGCAAAAACAACCCCACAAGGGCAGGTCATCCAGGGAACCGAAACAAAATATTGTGCAGATGCATTGGCCATCGGGTATGGGTTTGTCCCCAACATTGAATTAGCGGTCCAGGCAGGTTGTGATATTGAATATCAAAAAGGCAAAGGTGGTTGGGTTGTAACCGCTGACAAAAACCTTGAATCATCCGTTGATTCGGTTTTTGCAGTGGGAGAGATCACCGGAATCGCCGGGGGCAAAAAATCTTATATCCAGGGAAAAATTGCTGCCATCTCCATTCTGAAAAGACTTGATAAAATAAATTTAAAAAAACAGGGAATAAAGATTTCAAAGCAAATTAAACAACTCCATTCCCTCGACCATAAACAGATCGCCTATGCCACATTCTTAAATCATCTTTGCCAGGTGCCGTCTAATGCATATCAGCAAATTCATGATGATACCCTTATCTGCCGGTGTGAAAATATCACCATGGGAACCATAAAAAAAGCCATTGAACAGGGCTTTACAACTTCCGGCGGATTAAAAAAAGCAACAAGATGCGGAATGGGTAGGTGTCAGGGACGAGTTTGCGGGACAATTATTTCGGATATTATAATGGCTTTGACGAAAAAAAACCCTTACGACATTGGACCTTCTCTGTCCAGGGCTCCTGTGAAGAATGTCGCCATCAGCTCTTTTTTAGACCAACCCATTTGAAAAAGGACTTCAAATGACCAGAAACTTAGAAAATCAAAATGACCAACCGTGTGTGGGTATTATTATGCTGGACACCTGTTTTCCTAGAATCAAAGGTGATATTGGTAACCCGGAAACCTTTGATTTTCCGGTTCAGTTTAAAGTTGTCAAAGGTGCGTCCCCAGAAAGGATAGTCCTCCAGGCTGACAGAAGTTTGATTCAACCATTTATCGAGGCTGGCCGCGCGTTGATCCTAAATGGTGCTAAGATTCTTACCACATCCTGCGGATTTTTGGCTTTGTTTCACAACGAGCTGACCCAGGCTTTAAGTGTACCTGTTTTTTCATCAAGCCTTCTACAGATCAACCTGGCCCAATCAATCATCAAAAAAGAACAGAAGGTCGGTGTCATTACAGCCCACAAGAAATCTTTATCCCAGAAGCACTTTGCTGCTGTCGGGATCGACCCTCATGATGTCGAGATTATCGGCATGGAAGAATCTGAAGAATTCTCATCTGTTTTTATTAAGGGCAAAGAAACGCTTGATATAGAAAAATGTGGCAACGAAATGCAGAAAACAGCTTTAAAATTGATACAGCAAAACCCTGATATCGGAGCGATAGTGCTTGAGTGTACCAATATGCCGCCATATGCCCAAATTGTCCACACGGCTACGGGAGGTTTGCCAGTATTTGATATGGTTACGATGATCAATTATGCACACTCAACCATAAGAAAAAGCTTAAAAACGAATAAATGAACATAAATCCTCAACATTGCAGCTATTTTATCCAGGTGGTTATTGCTTTAAGAAGCTTTTCGGGTTTAACGGGTTTTGAAATATAATCGTTCATACCAACTTCCAGGCACTTCTCACGGTCGCCCATCATGGCTTTGGCCGTCATCGCTATAATCGGTATATCTTTTCGTTGGTCATCCATAGCCCTTATTAGTTGTGTGGCCTCGTAGCCATCCATTTCCGGCATTTGAACATCCATGAGGATGAGATCATAGGATTGTTTTTCCAATGCATTTATTACCTCTTTCCCTGTGACAGCTATATCTGCCTGGTATCCGAATTTTGATAGCTGGTGCAGGGCAACTTTCTGGTTGATTCGATTGTCTTCAGCCAACAGAATTCGTATATTCTGTTTTTTAAATTCCTTGAGTATATGCCGGGTAATTATCTGTTTTTTCGGATGATCGCCCTGTTTGCCTTTGGCAATGCCGAATACAGAGATGATGGCATTATAAAGATCAGATTGTTTAATGGGTTTGCTGAAATATCCGTCAAGGCCGATTTCCTTTATTTTGGCACCATCTCCCTGGATACCACAGGATGTAAGCATGATGATACGAGTAGAATCAAGGTCTTTGTTCTTTTTAATCAACCGGGCCAATTCCATCCCGTCCATCTTGGGCATCATCATGTCACTGATCAGCAGATCATATGGTTTCCCTTCCCGGGCTCCCCGGATTAATTGCGCCAGTGCTGCTTTTCCAGTTGAGACAACTTTTGGGTCACACTGCCAGGATTTTAAGTATGCAAATATGATTTCCCGGTTAATGGCATTGTCATCCACGCCAAGAATGCGTTTCCCCTGAATATTTTCTGGAAATTTTTTGGTTCCGGATAACCGTGACAAATCCTGCTTTTCAAGAACAGCCGTAAACCAAAAAGTAGAGCCTTTTTTCTCTTCACTTGTGACATCTATCGTTCCGCCCATCATCTCGATCAGTCTTTTTGAAATGGCTAGACCAAGGCCGGTTCCTCCGTATTTTCGGGTGGTAGAAGTATCCACCTGGGAAAAGGATTTGAACAGGCGGCTCAGCCGGTCTTTTGGTATTCCAATACCGGAATCAATCACTTCGATCAACAGCCTGGCCTCTGTGTCACTTTCCGATTCCAGGTTAACCCGTATGGAAACAGATCCCTTGTCTGTAAATTTAATGGCGTTGGTGGCAAGGTTTAAAATGATCTGACGAAAACGGCCGGGATCGCCCCTCAATAATGAGGGTACCTCGGGATGGATAAAGCAGACCATCTCAACCCTCTTTTCTTCTGCTTTTAAGGTCAACATCTCAATGATCTCTTCCAATGTGACCCGGAGATCAAATTCAATGTTTTCAAAATCAAGTTTGCCAGCCTCTATTTTTGAGAAATCAAGAATTTCATTGATAATTTCCAGGAGGGCCTCTGCGCTTATCTTAACGTTTCTGGCATAATCCTGCTGGTCTTTATCCAGTTTCGTGTCAAACAAAATACCGATCATACCGAGGATACCGTTCATGGGCGTCCTTATTTCATGACTCATATTGGCGAGGAATTCGCTTTTTGCCTGGTTGGCAGAGTCTGCTTCCCGGGCCAGATTTTGAACCTGTTCAATGGTGTCCTCTAACTCCTTGTTTACAAATTCCAATTGCCGGGTACGCTCCACTACTCTTTGTTCCAGTTCCTGATTAAGTTTGTGTACTTTGTTTTCAGCCTTTTTTCTGTCATTAATCTCCTGACCCAATCGTGAATTGATATCGGTTAAAGATTTTTCGCGGTGCCTGACCTGCCTGGACATGTCATGAAATTTTGATGTAATAATTTGGATTTCTTTCTGGGATGCCTGCTTAAATTGATAATCATAATCCCCCTTTGCGGCCTGTTCAATCCCGGCAATCAACTGATTTAACGGTTTTTGAAGGATTGTCCGTATGAGAAGGGTTGTGGCAATAATCAAGGTGGTCAACACCACACAGATAATGACCGTTATGGCGATAATTAAATCTTTGTTTTGTTTTTTTAAAGAACTTGTGGTGATATTTATCCTGATGTTACCGACGATTTCATCATTATATACAATGGGGGCTTCCTGCTCAATAATATCCTTTGCTGTTTCATCTTTGTAAAAAAATAATGAATTCCCGCCGGTGTCGAGTACTTCAAGCCCCACAATCAAATCATTTTGAATAATTGATTTGCTGATATTGGAGATGCTCTCTCCATCAAAATTCCATAGGGGTACCGTAAGATTATGCTGCAGGAAACCTATGTATTCTGAAGATTTAAGTTTATATAGACGATCCGCTCTGTTGGAAAGCATCAGATAGCCTAAACTGAGTAAGATGACGGTGGACAGGGTAACGACCAGAGCCTGACTGATGATCATATCTCCCGCAAGGGAGCGGTTCCAAAATTTAAAATATGGTTTTGGGGGGGGGATCATCTGCCTTATTTTTTCCCTTTGAATTTAGGAAAGAGTTCTTTCATGTATTCCTGATCTTCACGGGCCCGGCAATTTCATATTCAACCTGGGTAATTCGGCATATGTTTTTTTTCAATGAGAAACCTCCTTGAAAAGGTATGATTTGCACGTTTTCGCTTCGTTTAAAAACACCAAAGGATTGGGATATTAAATGTTCTTATTGTTATCCTATTGGTAATTTTGAGAATGCTATTTATAGACAACGGTCAATTTATACAATATTAAAATAAACCCCTTCAAAGTCAAGGAAATTATACGCTTTGAAAAACAACTGGGGATAAAATAGCCTGGAAGATATAAATCATCATATCGCGCACCAAGTTTTTGAGTATTACTTTTATTTTATCTGCGGTCCTTAACGGGTTTGGGCAATTGTTCTCTTTGACGGTTAAACAGATGCAATTTTCTTGTTTTTGTAAAGGGTGTCCCTTATCTGGTAGTCCCATGATTCCAATCCATCCACCCGCATATAGGTATAGTCTTTGATCTGGATTTTTTGCAGCTGTCCTTTGGCATCCCATTCTACCATGGATTTTTCCGGGCCTTGCCCCCCCCTATTCTTTATTTCACCTTCCACACAAAATTTTGATTTACAGACAAGGGTGATGGATGCGCCGGGCAGACCATGGTGGAAAGAGCTTAAAAATTGCTGGAAAGCCTTTTTCCATGGGGCGGTCAAAAGACCTGTGGGAAGCGTATCTTTCCAGAAGGTTCCGGGTTCCAAAACCAGGGGATGGCTTGGCAGTGCTTTAAACAGGCGTCTAAGAAGGGGGTCATTCCCAGAGATTTCATAAAAGAAAAATCCAGACGGGTTCTCGTAGAAAAAGAGCCGGCCCCTGCCTGAATCAAAATAGGTTTTTCCGTTCTGGTCCATTTTAACGGTGAGTGCCAGGTCCTTGATTTTCTGTGTCCCCTGGAATACTTTAAAATACAGACAGTCGTCCAAAAGATAGGTTTGGCAAAATCGTTGGCCTTTTTTGGGGCTGGCAGGTTTTATGAGGGTGCCGGCCCAGGGTAGGCTATTGATACGATATTCTGAGGATTGGATGAAGCCTGAAAAACAAAAGGGCAGGGTTGATGCCCCGAGCAAACCGCTTTCCTGGACCTGGATATGGAGGTGGGGCTGGGGAGAATACCCGGAGTTTCCGCAATGGCCTAAAAGATCTCCCCGGGTGACCCAATCTCCTTTTCGGGCCTGGATAGACCCCTGGGACAAATGGGAAAGTTCCACAAAGAATCCTGCCTCGGCCTGGAGAATCACATGGTTACCCCAGTTATTCTCTGTATCTACTCTACCCACTGGATTATCCGGAATTGTGTTGACAAGTGAGATGACCCGGCCGCTCACCGGTGAAAGAACAGGCTTGCCAAAGCAATGGTAATCCTGGGGGTGATAACCGTCTCCCCTGTGGGGGCTGCCTGTCTCA
>JAFLJU010000633.1 GCA_022712835.1 Desulfobacteraceae bacterium | reverse complement strand
TTTTGTTCATTATATGCCACGGCCACTTCAATGGCATTTTCATTTCCGGCCCAGTTTCTCCTGGCAACCCCGCCCATGACATCCCAGAGCATGGCAGATTGGATAATCTGGTCCACACGATTGCTGCCATCTAACACCAGGCCAAATCCTCCGTTGATGGCCTTGCCGATACCGGTACCGCCACCGTTGTGCAAGGCCACCATGGTCATTCCCCTGGCGGCATTACCGGCAAAGCAATGGGTGGCCATGTCGGCGCAGACATTAGAGCCGTCATGGATATTGGCGGTTTCCCTGAAGGGAGAATCGGTCCCGCCCGGGTCATGGTGGTCCCGGCCCAGCATAATGGGGGCGACCTCTTTGTTTCTAACCATTTGGTTAAACTTTAAGGCAATGGCAACTCGCCCTTGAGCATCCTGGTAAAGGATCCTGGCCTGACTGCCCACCACCAGTTTATTTTTCTTTGCGTCCCGGATCCAAATATAGTTATCACGGTCTTCAGGGCGTCTTTGGGGATCGATACAATCCATTGCGGCCTGGTCAGTTTTGTCCAGATCCTCTGGATTCCCGCTGAGACAGACCCATCGAAAGGGCCCATAGCCATAGTCAAAGATCGGCCCCATGATATCCTCAAAATAGGAAGGGAAAACAAACCCGTCCTTGGCATCGGTCCCATTTTTGACAACCTCAATGACACCGGCATCAAAAACCGCCTTAAGAAAAGCGTTGCCGTAATCAAAGAAATAAGTTCCCTTGGCGGAAATGGCCTGGATTTGGGCGTAGTGCCTTTTGAGACTCTCATCCACCAGTTCCTTAAATTTTCCCCTATCCTGGGCCAGCAGCCGGGTTCTTTCTTCGAAACTGATGCCACACGGACAATAACCGCCATCATAGGCCACATGGCAGGATGTCTGGTCGGACAAAAGATCGACTTTCAGATCAGTCCCATTGAGAAATTCAATCAGATCCACCACATTTCCGTGGTAAGCTATGGAGGTATTTAACTTGGCTGCCTTTGCTTCTTTTGCGGCGGTATAGACGGTTTCAAGATCATCGGAAACCAGGTCCACCCACCCCTGGCTGTGACGGGTCTGAATACGGGAATAGTCTACTTCCGCCGTAATGGAAACCGCTCCGGCAATTTTAGCGGCCTTGGGCTGGGCCCCGCTCATACCGCCAAGGCCCGAGGTGACAAACAAAAGCCCGGAAAGATCATCATCGCCAGAGACACCGCACATTTTACGCCCGGCATTTAAAAGCGTATTGTAGGTGCCGTGGACAATCCCCTGGGGACCGATGTACATCCATCCGCCGGCGGTCATTTGGCCATAGGATGAAACCCCCATCTGGGCGGCGATTTCCCAGTCATCCGGGTTGTCATACAGCCCGACCATAAGCCCGTTGGTGATGATCACCCGGGGGTTATCTGGAGAAGATTTAAACAATCCCAGGGGGTGTCCGGACTGCATCACCAGGGTTTGATCACAGGTCATTACCTCCAGGTATTTTTTAATCAGAAGATACTGCATCCAGTTCTGGCAGACGCTGCCGGTTTCCCCATAGGTCACCAATTCGTAAGGGTAGAGGGCCACCTCAAGATCCAGGTTGTTATCAATCATCACCTGGATGGCTTTGGCTTCTTCGCAGGCTCCTTTATAGTCCTGGATGGGCTTGGCGCAGATTCGACCTGTGGGACGAAACCGATACCCATAAATGCGTCCCCGGGTGGTGAGTTCCTCTAAAAATTCAGGAATCAATATTTCATGAAGGCAATCCGGGATATAGCGCAATGCATTTTTCAAGGCCGTGGCCGTCTGATTTCGTTTCAGCCGAAACCCCCTATCCGGTGCCCGCCTGATGCCCTCTTTGAATATTTTTTGAGGGGGCAGTTCATCCCCGAGACGGATCCTCATGGTTTGCGCATTTTTTTTAATCACCATTTGTCACTCCTTAAATATTTAATGATCCGAAGGGGGGCGATCAATGAAAACATAATGGCCCTCAGACCAACTTGTATATACAAGCTTATACCAGCACTCCCAACCCGATGTCAAGTGCTTTGCCGGGACAAACCCATGGGCTGGTAAGCTATATTTGGGCAGGCATTTCTGCCGGACCCGGCTAGAATACGCTTTACAATTTGGCCCCAATCCATGTAAAAGAGAAGGAAACCCCGGATAAAACCCATGACGAAATGTATACGATTTGCGTCTATGATGTGATGAGAAGAGAAACATGACCCAAAAATTCAATTCAAATAATGATACATTAAATAATGACAAATCAGATCCGCCCATTGCGTCTCAAAGCCTGTATCAATTATTATACAGAGACGCACCCTATGGGATTTTTATCTTAAATGACATGAACCAGATCATGGATGCAAATCCGGCGGCCTGTAACCTCCTTGGGTACGAAAAACAAGCATTGATCGAAACAGATATCACCCAGCTGATTCATCCCCTGGACAGGAATGATATCCTTTTTTTGACCCGGCAGCAACTCTTGGAAACCCCCAAGCCCCCCCCTTTTACGCACCGATACAAGAAAGCGAACCAGGACTATCTGTATGTATCTGTTACCCCTATCGTTAGGGAAGACACTCCTGATTCCCCTGATTCCCCTGATTCGCCTGATTCCCATGGGCGGGTGTTGATGTTTCAAGATATTTCAGAACAAAAACAGACCCGGGCGGCATTGCGGGAAAGTGAACTTAAATATAAAGTTCTTTTTGAAAACGCAGGGGAAGCCATTTTCTTCATGGATGCCCAGGGTGAAAATGTGGGTCAAATCATTGATGCCAATGGATCTGCGGCCAGAATGCATGGGTATACCAGAAATGAATTAATTGGGAAACATATCACAGATCTTGATGGCCCCGGCGATGCCCTGAAAGCAAAAGACAGAATCCAACGGATGCGCAATGGAGAATGGATCCGAGCGGAGATCACGCACATCAAAAAAAATGGGGAATTATTTCCCGTGGAAATCAGTGCAGGCATTATCCGGCTGGACAACCATGACTATATTCTTGCCTTTGACAGAGACATTTCAGATCGGACAAAAACACACAAAGCCCTGGAAGAGCAACTCCTTTTTTTACAAACCCTCATTGATACCATTCCAAGTCCTATCTTCTATAAGGATTCGGCAGGACTTTATATGGGATGCAACAAGGCCTTTGAAACCTATATCGGTCTGAGCAAACAAGATATAGTGGGAACATCTGTCTATGATATCGCCCCAAAACACCTGGCAGATATCTATCGAAAAGCCGATGAAGAATTGCTTGAGCAAAAAGAACCCCAAATTTATGAGGCATCGGTCAAATATGCCGATGGTAATATTCGGGATGTCATTTTCAACAAAGCCGTTTTTTCAAACAAAGAAGGGGCTGTGGCCGGCATGGTCGGTATCATGCTGGATATCACCGAAAAAAAACAGGCCAAAAATGAGAGGAAAGATCTTATAGACAAATTGTACCAGGCCCAGAAATTAGAAGCCATCGGGAATCTTTCTGCGGGCATTGCCCATGATTTCAACAATATCCTCTCGGGAATCCTGGGGTCATCACAGCTGGCAAAATTGTCTATAAACAAGCCAGAAAATATTGAAGATGCCCTTGATAAGATCATTAAAGGAACCCACAGAGCGGCTGACCTGGTTCAGCAAATACTCACCTTCAGCAGACAATCGGATTATAAAAAGCAACCGTTAAAAATATCGATTCTGGTAAAGGAAGTCTTAAAATTAATTCGAGCCACACTCCCCTCCACCATAGAGATAAAACAACAGATTCATTCAAGAGCGATGGTAATGGCTGATCCGGGTAGAATTCATCAGGTAATCATGAATCTTTGTACCAATGCCTACCATGCGATGGGTGAGACAGGGGGGGTGCTGACCGTCAGCACCAATGAGATAACGGTTCCAGACGACCCCTCCCCCCTTAAACTGAATCTTCTGCCGGGCAATTACCTTCTTTTAGAGGTCAGTGATACAGGCCAGGGAATTTCCCCTGAAGATATGGATAAAATTTTTGATCCATATTTTACCAGCAAACCCCCGGAAACCGGAACCGGCTTAGGTTTGTCTGTTGTCCACGGCATTGTTGAGGAGCATATGGGTGCGATCAACGTATTGAGTAAAATTGGCCAGGGATCAACCTTCCAGATTTTTCTTCCGGTAACCCAAACACAAACGGCAGAAATCAAGGAAGAAAGCCCCATCGCCCCTTTATTCGGCACTGAAAAAATCATGATTGTTGACGATGAAAAACATATCCGGAACTCGACAACAGGACTTCTGGAAGATTTTGGTTACACCCCCATCTCATTTTCCAATGGAATAAAAGCCCTGGAAGCATTCAAGAAAAACCCCAAAGGGTTTGATCTGATTATAACGGATATGACCATGCCCGGGATGACAGGCAACGAACTGGCTGCTAAAATATTAAACATCAGGCCGGAATTGCCGATCATTTTATGCTCCGGATACAGCCAGGCTATGGCCATAACAAATACCGAAAAGAACGGGATACGACAAGTTC
This sequence comes from Desulfobacteraceae bacterium, assembly GCA_022712835.1. The sequence goes on along the minus strand of JAFLJU010000633.1, from coordinate 311 downwards.
TGCAAAAACCGGTGGATCTGGAGGAGATGGCCCTGATGATCAGACAATTGCTCGATAAAAACAAAACCCCTTGATCATACCCGTTTCCACAACGTTTTGTTAAGTGAGATAATTTTCCTCGATTTCTTTGGTTTTATCCCCATTGCATGCTACAATTGAGTTTGATTTATTAGAAGTAAATTTTACAATACGAGAAGTTTTATGATATAATTCTAATATTTTTTTCAATCCTAGGACCTATTACACATGAAAACCATGAAAGCATTGGTAAAATCAAAACCAGAACCCGGGCTTTGGCTGGAAGAGGTTCC
>JAFLJU010000233.1 GCA_022712835.1 Desulfobacteraceae bacterium | reverse complement strand
GAACGGTGGCCTCACCCCACCGTTTTTCAGAACCATCTGCCAGGATCTGAACCTGGATCAGAAAACCGCCAAGGATGTTTTGCAGATACTCATTGATGAAAAGCTAATTGTAAAAACAAAAGATGATCTTAATTTCGATGCACAGGCCATCTCAGATATCTCTGAAACATTGGTTTCTTTCCTGAAGGAAAAGGAAAGCATCACCACCCCGGAATTCAAGGATATGACAGGAATATCCAGAAAATTTGTAATTCCTCTCATCGAATACTTCGATTCTGTCAACCTGACCATCCGGGTGGGGGACACCCGCCAGCTGAGAAGAAAATCCTAGAGGATAATATCCTAGAGAATAATATCGGCAAAGGCTTCCACAATACTGTCCAGGCGAGCCCTGCCCGAAAGGGTCAGGGCAAACCGTCTGCCAGACCCGGTTTCCCCCAGTTTCTGGGTTTCAAGCCGGGCCACCAGGGATGCCACCTGGGTAAAACTCGCTTGCCCCATCATTTCTTTAAGGGCAGCGATATCAAGCCCGTCACTGGTTCGAAGACCCAGCATCACCCGCTCCAGCATCTGCTGCTCCAGGGTGAGAACCTCGCGTTCATGGACCGGAAGACGATTAGATGAAAGCGATTCGATATAGGCCCCAAGGTCGGCCAGATTCCAGGATCTAACCTGCGATACAGGGAGATGATCCTCCTTGTCCTTTGGCATGCCAACTCTTTGCAACCCAACCTTTTGCAACCCAGCCCTTTGCAACCCGAATGAATGGGCCGAGGGACCAAATCCGTCATAGGGGGTCATCTTCCAATAATTTGCATTGTGACGGGACCTATTTTCCCTTCCCCTGGCAAAATTGGATATTTCATAGTGCTCATACCCCTGTTGCTCAAGAAAAGTGGACGTAGCCATGAAAAGATCGGTCAGGATATCAGGCCCCGGTGCCTTAAACAACCCTCGTGCATACTGGGTTTGTAGGGGGGTGCCCTTCTCCAGGGTCAGCATATAGCAGGAAAGATGGGCCACTTTAAAGCCAAGGGCCGTTTTTAAATCCCGGAGCCAGTCCTCCCTGGTTTCACCAGGGGTACCGTAGATAAGATCCAGACCGATATTTTCGAACCCGACCGATTTGGCATCTTCAATGGCCCCAATGGAGGCCTCTATGTTATGAATTCTGCCCAACACCTTTATTTTATGGGCATCAAATGACTGCACCCCGATGCTGAGGCGATTCACCTTAAGCTTTTTAAGACCTGCCAAATAGACTTTGTCCACCGTACCCGGATTGACCTCAACACTGATCTCCACATCCCGGGACACCTGGTAACATGCATAAATGGTTTGGAGAATTTTTTCGACATCCGAAAGCGCCAGGAGGGAAGGGGTCCCCCCCCCGAAATAAATGGTTTGGACTTTTTTGGGGGTCGAACCGGGCGGATCAAACTTACCGGTACGCATCTTTATCTCTTGTTGAAGGCAGCTTACATAGGCTGGCAGCAAAGAAAGGGTGCTGATAGAATAAAAATCACAATAACTGCATTTTTTCAGACAAAAGGGCACATGGATATAAACAGATAGGGTATCAGACAAAGCGTTTCATCAGTTCATCAATGACGGTATCCACATTTGACGGAGTGACCCCATAGTGATTGCAGGCCTGTTTCACCTGGTCCAGGTGGGGACTTTTTTCCATGTCTTCGGGCCCCCGAAAAAACCCCATGCGCCGGCCTACCTGGTAAAAAGCCCGCATCTCTTCGGGCAGCTCAAAAAAAGAATCAATGATATGGATGAGTCGTTCCTTGTCTTCAGGCAATTTACCGTTGATGGTTTCAAACAGGTTAAGGATATGATCACTTTTCACCTGTGAGGTAATATTATCAAGACTTTCAAGAAATAGCCTCAATTCCTTGGCCATCATCGTGTCATTGGGTTTTTCAAACATTCCTTGCTCACATTCCTTGGCAAGCTTTGTCCCATTGGTCACGGCCAGGGTCCGAATCCGGATAAAATCAGGGTTAATGCTGTTCAGGGCCGAGGCGGTTTCCATGGCATGCTCTACGGACAGATCAATGCCGCCAAGACCTGGCATCACATATTCGGATAATTCCATGCCAGCAGCCTTTATCTTTAAACCGGCCCTGATATGAATCTCTTTGGTGACCCCTTTCTTGATCCGCTTCAACACCTTGTCCGATCCGCTCTCCATGCCCACATGAATTCGGTTGAGCCCGGCAGTTGCCATGCGTTCAAGATCAGGATCCTTGATCCTGACAAGGGTGTGACTTCTGGCATAGGTCGTGATTCTACGGGTTTGGGGAAAACAATTTTGAATATGCACCAGCACAGAAACCAGGTCATCGGGTTTCATGATCACCGAATTGGCATCCTGGAGAAAAATAGATTCCATACCCGATGCATACCAGTTCATGGCCGCATTAAAGGCCACCCGGTCCTTTATTTCAAAACTTCTGTAAAGGGTGTTGATCACCTCCTGATCCACGGGACCGCCTGGTTTAATGATCTGACGGATACGATCCACATAGGTATGGATCAGGTCAATGTCCTTAATAATATTCTCAACCGATCTTAGGGAAAAGTCTTTGCGCTTATAAATCCGGCAAAAGGTGCACAGATTCCAAGGACAGTTCCGGGTCAACCGAATCAGAAGGCTGTTGGACTCACTTGGCGGACGGATGGAGCCCTGTTCAAATCCCCTATATTGATCTTTCGCTTGTCCTTTCCTTTTTTCCATACTGCTGTATCCCTATTGTTTGTCTCTTTTTTGATATTACCCAATTCCTGTTTTATATAGACAAGGCAAATATTAAAGTCAATTTATTTGGGCAGATCTTGAAACTTGGGGCAAGAGTGTGATATTTATCCTTACATTTCTTAAAAATACGATAAAACTATTTATATTAGAAGGAGTATGCCATGCCTGGTTTTGAAATATTTGGTGACGAGGAAAGAAAAGAGGTAAATGATGTCCTTGATACCGGGGTTCTGTTCAGGTACGGATTTGAAGGGGCCAGGAAAGGAAATTTTAAAGCCCTCGAATTTGAAAAAAAACTGGGAGACATCACAGGAGCCGCCTTCAGCCATCTTTGTTCCAGCGGGACCGCTGCCCTTTGTACCGCCCTTGCCGCCTGCGGCATCGGGGCCGGGGACGAGGTGATTGTCCCTCCCTTTACCTTTGTAGCAACCTTTGAGGCGGTGATTTCTGCCGGTGCCATTCCCGTGTTTGCCGAAATAGACGAATCCCTGTGCCTGAACCCGGATCGGCTGGAAAAGGTATTAACCCCCCGGACCAAGGCCGTCATCCCGGTGCACATGTGTGGTGCCATGGCCCGCATCGATGAGATCAAAGCATTTTGCGACCAGAAAGGACTCATCCTGCTGGAAGATGCATGTCAGTCCATTGGCGCCTCTTTCCAGGGGAAAACCCTGGGAACCTTCGGCCTTGCCGGGTGTTTTTCCTTTGATTCCGTCAAAACCATTACCTGCGGTGAAGGCGGGGGCATCATCACCAACAGCCGAAAGGTCTATGACCTGTGTGACCAGTATTCTGACCATGGACATGACCATTTGGGAGGGGCTGACAGAGGGGCAGACGACCACCCCATCATCGGAACCAATTACAGAATCTCTGAGCTAAATGCCGCAGTGGGACTTGCCCAGCTTAAAAAACTGGATCGCATCCTTGCCACCCAGCGCAAAAATAAGAAGGCCATCAAAGATGCCATGACGGACCTGCCCGAAGTCACCTTCCGGTATCTACCAGATCCCCTGGGGGATTCGGCCACCTTTTTAAGCTTTTTTCTCCCCACAGAAAAGCGTGCCCGGCAGGTGGCGGCCAAGCTTAAGGAAAATGGTGCGCCCAGCGCCTATTGGTATGACAACAACTGGCATTATTATAAACGCTGGGAACACTTAAAAGGATTAACGGGAGCTGCCCCCTTAGCCGTTACACTTGCAGACAATCTGCCGGACTATAAAAATATGGTGCTTGAAGAATCCGATGCCATCATGAAACGGACCATTTCCATGCAGATCATGCTCTCTTGGTCAGATGCAGATATCGAGCAGCGAATCCAGGCCATCATTAAATCATTTAAAGCATAAGAATTTCAATTATAAGGATACTCCATGTTTAGAAATTTCAAACTGGTTCCCAATGTCATTTTTGGAAGGGGCTGTTTTTCACAATTAGATGAAATCATTGAAAAACAACGCACGGATATTGATGCCTGGGCCGTATTTGTCACCGATGATGTATTCCAGGGAAAAGATCTGGAAAAACGGCTGCCCCTTCATAAAAACGACCTATTGCTATGGGTCAATGTAGCGGACGAACCCAAAACCTCTTATGTGGACCAACTAACAGCCCAGGTAAGAGCAACCCGCTCAACTCTACCCTGTGCTATCATCGGTATCGGGGGAGGTTCCAGCATGGATCTTGCCAAAGCCATTTCCCTGATGCTGACCAACCAGGGGTCTTCCACCCTTTACCAGGGATGGGATCTGATTCAAAACCCGGCTATCTTTCATGCGGCTGTGCCCACTCTTTCAGGAACCGGAGCAGAAGTTTCACGGACCACCGTGCTGACAGGCCCGGAAAAAAAACTGGGACTGAACTCAGATTACACGGTGTTTGACCAAATCGTCCTGGACCCGGAACTGATAAAAGATGTGCCCCGGGACCAGCATTTTTACACGGGCATGGATTGTTACATCCATTGTGTGGAATCCCTTGAAGGCACCTATTTAAACGAGTTTTCCAAATCCTATGGAGAAAAATCCCTGGACCTTTGCCGCCAGGTATTTGTTGACAACCACCCGGACAAGGATGACAAATTGATGATGGCCTCCTTTTTCGGCGGGATGAGCATTGCCTATTCCCAGGTCGGAGCCTGCCATGCCCTCTCCTATGGGCTGTCCTATGTACTAGGTACCCACCACGGGATCGGCTGCTGCATCACCTTTGACGCCCTTGAAGAATACTATCCGGCCGGGGTTAAAGAATTTCGAAAAATGATGGAAATATCAGGGGTGGATATTCCCCGGGGCCTTACCTGTGATCTAACCGAGACCCAGATGGAAACCATGATCACCGTGGCTCTGGGACTTGATCCTTTATGGGAGAACTGTCTGGGCAAGGACTGGAAAACCATCATGACCCGGGACAAGGCCAGATCCTTGTTCCTTAAACTCTAACAAAAGAGCAGACAATGACAATAGCTGTAATTCCAGCCCGGTACGGATCCAGTCGGCTTGAGGGAAAACCCCTTGTAAAAATTAACGGAAAATCCATGATCCAGCGGGTTTACGAACAAACCCAACTTTCATCGGCGGTCACGAGAACCATTGTGGCAACCGATGACCAGCGAATCATTGATGCGGTAATAGCCTTTGGCGGGGAAGCTCTCATGACCTCGGACACCTGTCGGTCCGGAACCGACCGGGTGGCCCAGACTGCCAATCTGTTGAATCTTTCCGATGAAGAAATCATCATCAATATCCAGGGGGACCAACCGGTTTTCAACCCCTTGACCATCGATGAGCTGATCCGGCCCTTTCAAGAGGATACGGGACTTTTGATGTCCACACTGGCCTTTAAGATCCAGGACAAAAGAGAAATCACGGATCCCAAGGATGTCAAAGTAACCTTTGATAAAAACGGATTCGCCATGTATTTTTCCCGGGCCCAGATCCCCTATCCCCGGGATGAAGGCACAGAGGCTGACTACTATAAACACCTGGGATTTTATGCCTATAAAAAAGATTTTTTGGACACAATCATCACCCTGCCCACGGGCACCTGTGAACAAATTGAAAAACTGGAACAATTACGGATTTTGGAATTTGGTTACCCCATACGAGTGGTGATTACCGAATTTGATTCACCTGAAATTGACCTGCCAGAAGATGTTGAAAGGATTGAAACAAAGCTAAAAATGCTTTGAAACCATGCGATCTCTCTATAAAATAGTCCATACCACCTGCCAAACCGGGTGGGGCGGGTTGGAAAAACGAATTTTCAATGAAGCCGTGTGGATGGAAAAGCAAGGCCACCAAGTGGTGATTGTGGCTCCCGGAGGGTCCCCTCTTTACACAAAGGCCCATGAACTCGGCTTACGGGTCTATGACCTTTCCTTCAAGCGTCTCAGCATCATCAATGATTTCAAAAAGCTCAAACATATATTTAAAACCGAACAGCCCCATATTCTCAACACCCACAGCAATGGTGATTCAAAAATTGCACTTCGGGCGGCTCGAGCGGCAAGCGTTCCATGCCGCATCCTGTCACGGCATATCAATGCTCCGGTTAAAAACACCTGGTATAACAAAAAAATATACAAACAACTGAACCATTTTATTTTCACCACAGCTGAGCATACCACACGGCAGCTTCAACAGACCTTCAAACTCAAAGACATGGAAATTTTTTTCATGCCCACCGGAATCATGGAACCGACAAGCCTTGTACCAAAAAATGAGGCCAGAAAAGCGCTTGCAACAGAGCTTTGTCTTGATCCAGATACCCGGTTTATCGGGTTTATCGGAAACGTTTCCAATGACACAGGGGTTGATATCATCCTATCGGCCCTGAAACGGATTCAATCGGATATCCGCCACCACCTTGCCGTTGTGGGAAATGTGAACCCGGAAACCCTGACCAAACTTATGGCTCTGGCAAAAAAGCTCAACATTGAAAAAAGAATCCATTTTACCGGATTTAAAGAAAATATTTGGCCCTTTCACCGGGCCTTTGACTGCAAGGTTCTTTCTGCCCCCCCAAAAACCCCGATTCCCTTTGAGGCCTTCCCCCAGGTCTTACTGGAAGCCATGTACAGTTCCTGTCCCGTGATCGCACCAAAGGGTCGCCCGATCACAGATATCATTATCCACAAACAGACGGGATTGCTCTTTGACCCTGAAAAACCCGACCAATTGGCAAACATGATCCTTAATACCCTTAATAATGAAGCCGCCACCCTGGAAAGGGTTCACCAGGCAAGGGAACAGGTTAAAAAAAATCACACCATTGATGCCATGGGCCGGAATATCATTCGGATCTACCGCCTGCACCAGGTAAAAATAGCCAGACGACATATCCCAGACAATGACAGCCGGGGATATTATTTCGAATAAGGAAATACAGGCTCAAAATGACAGAAAAAAACACTAAAATAGCACTGATTGGCGGTCCAGGATTGGGGGATAACCTCATACAAATGGTCTTTGTCCAAAACGCTCACCTGGTGGATAAAGATGTAACCATCTTCAGTAACGTCATGTGCCAATTAAAAAGATGGTTTCCATTTTGGACGATTGAACCATCCCTGGACAAAGAAAATTTTAATCATCAACTGATGAGATTTGAAAAAATTTACTCTCCCGCCCCACCCGCTTCCTGGGCAGCAAAAGAGATTAAGCAAAAGTGGATAAATTATGAAGAGATGTTCGATCCTCGCATCAACAGAGTTGAAAATATAGTCCTGGCTTCCCAACACTTTTTAAAGATTCAAGACCCCTCCCAAAAAAATGGGATTCAAATCCCTACAACCCTCAGATGGCGGCATCATCAAAACAGGGTAATACTGAATCCTACCAGCGCCAATGAGGACAAAAACTGGCAATCCAAAAAATTTATTGCCCTTGCCCATCGACTCAAAAAGCAAAACATGGAGCCTGTGTTTATCATGAGCAAACCGGAACTTGCGCAATGGGTGTCTGTTATTGACGGCCAATTCCCTTTACACGGTTTTCCAACCATTGATGAATGCGCTGCCTTTATTTATGAAAGCGGCTTCTTTATCGGTAACGATTCAGGCGGCGGACATTTAGCAGCCAATCTGAGCATCCCCACTTTGAGCATCCATGGGCGCAAGGGGAAAGCCCAAACCTGGCGACCTGGATGGGGGACTGTTGTTGTGGTTATCCCCCCAATTAATCTGATCGGAGGAAATTTACGTCAACGACACTGGAAACTATTTTTGACTGTAAACCGGGTGGAAAAATCTTTTTGGGAATTATTCAAACTTGTTTAGAACTTCAAAAATTCATACTTAAATGCTCTAATAAGGATATTACACTGACTCGGTTTTTCTTTTAAAAGGGCCACCATTAATTTTCTTGCCTGATTCTTTTCTTTACATCGATAATAGGCCATTATCAATGACCTGGAATAATACGCCCAGATCTCCTTATTTGTTGATAAAAACTTCTCGTTCTTTTTGAGCATTAAAGATAAATTATTGGCTTCCATTTGGGCAGTGGCTTGTCTGCTTAAGCTTTCTTGCGATTTATAAATGCACACATCAATTAAAATTTCCGGAATCGCAACAAACTTCATACCGGCATTTAACATTCTCAGCAAGAGATCCAAATCTTCCGCAGTGGTCATCTTTGTATCAAAGAGTCCCACACGATCAAAGACATCTTTTTTTATCATTACCCCTAAGCTATTTGCCCAATAGGTCAACATGGGACATACTTCTTTGTTATCGTAGGAGTTTGCCAAAAAGCGGAACTCTTTTTCTTCCACGCAAACATTATTTTCAAAAATTCTATTTTTTTTACCACACCAGGTAAAATCTATCTCTGGAAATTTTTCTAAATGTGCGGCTAACTTCTCTAAATATGTTGAATGGAAGATGTCATCATCATCTAAAAAAACAATATGGGGGTGTTTGGCTACCGCTATCCCTGTATTTCTCGCAGCGGACACACCCAGATTTTTGTCATGGCGTATATACGCGACATTCTCACCTGTTAACCCGGGTTCAATCTGATGATCCCCATTGGATGCATCATCCACAATGATCAGTTCAAACCCACCATAGGTCTGATTAAGGACACTTGAAACCGCCCTCTTTAAGAGATCTAAACGGTTATGGGTCGTGATAATAATACTAAATTCTAACATTGGTAAAAAGCCCCATAAAAAATTGCTATTCCGGCATCCCCTATTCGTCGGGCAGCCTTACATCTAAAAATGATTCCAGCCCCGTGGCTTTTAAATAACACTTGGCATATTTATAAAAAGTTCCTTCAAAATTCCCAAAGGCAATGATAAATCCGGGCCACCCGTCCAGGCATCCCAATTTCAGAAAATAAAGGGAAAAAGCGGCCCAAAAACCATGGAGAACAGCTTTGAACATGCCAGGCGTTTTACCGGATGCAACCATTTTTTCCGCCCCCAGGGTGGAGTATCGATTGGCCTTGTGGATCACCTCTTACAAATTTTTAACGGGAATCTGGTTGATAAAGGCCTTAAAGTACCCACAAGGATTTTCACTGATCACTTCGTAGCGTTCATGGACCGCATCGGGTTTAAAGACCAGAGCCCCTTTTCTAAAAAGCTGGGGCTGTCTATAATCCGGAGAGAAACCAGCATGACGGATCCATTTGCCCATGAAAAAATTGCGCCGGG
>JAFLJU010000543.1 GCA_022712835.1 Desulfobacteraceae bacterium | reverse complement strand
GGAATCGGTGACAAGAATGGACGAGGCCATGACATCGTGCTCTGCCTGGGAGAGTAGATCTGCCGCAATAAAATCCGGGTTGGCATCCTTGTCTGCAATGATCAAAATTTCACTAGGCCCTGCGATCATGTCAATCCCTACGGTTCCCGAAACAATTTTCTTGGCCAGGGTGACATAGATATTTCCCGGCCCCACAATCACGTCCACCCGTGGGACCTGGGCGGTTCCATAGGCCAGGGCGGCAATTGCCCAGGCGCTGCCAGCCTTGAAGACAGATGAAATCCCCACCATTTTGGCTGCAGCCAGGATATGGGGGTTGATCCGGCCATTTTCCATGGGCGGGGTCACAAGGTTTATGGATTCCACCCCGGCAACTTTTGCCGGAATTCCCCCCATGAGCACCGAGGAGACCAGGGGGGTTTTGCCGCCTTGGGCACCGGGAACATAGACACCAGCAGCTTCCACAGGTTTAACCAACTGACCCACCATCACCCCGTTTCGGGGCGTATCGATCCAGGACTTTTCTTTTTGCTTTAGATGAAACTCTGTGACCTGGCTTACGGACCGTTCCAGGCTTTTTAAAAAATCCGGATCAATGGACGCCATGGCGGTATCGAATTCTTCCGGGGTGACTTTCAGGGTATCTTGTGTCACGGCCTTTGAATCAAATTTATTGGTATATTCCACCAGGGCCTGATCCCCTCTTTTCCTGACATCATCAATGTAACCCTGGACATTGTCATGGTCTTCTTGGGAAAATCCCAAGCCCCTTTCTATGGTATCTTTGACTCTCTTTTCTGCCTGGTCTGAAGGGTAATTAAAAATTTTCATAATATCTCTTTTTCCCCGTGGATCTTTTATATGAAACTCCGGCCATGCCGGTTATTATAAACCTGCCGTTCCTGTGGGTGTTATTTTTGTAACTGCTTTAACAAAACAGGACGGTAGCAAATTTATTTTATACCAGAAGAAAGGGAATAAATCCATATATAGGGCCATATATTAGTGTTGAAAGATATTGTATAGGAGGACAGGTGTTTCTCCCCCATCCCCCGGCCGGTAAGGGCTCAAGAATTGCTGGGAACGGGATCAATTCTTGACTATTTTTCAAGAAGGCTTATTATGAGCTTTATACTCAAGACAACTATTTTTGGTTATAGGAGGAAGACGATGACAACAATTTCAGGGTCAACCCCCCTCCAGGGAAACCAGTATTATAGCCCATCGGCCCCATCGCCCAAGTCCGGCCAGGGGGATCCAGATAAGATCGTCATTGAGATTAAAGCCGGGGAGGATAATGTCAGCTCGGGAGATAAATCTCAAAACATCGCCCAGATCAGTATCACCACCCCTAACCGGGAACTTACAGCGGAGGTCAGTCGAGAACAGGCATTTAATGCGGTAGAACGAAGAACTTACCAGAATATGGTAAAACAGGCATTGGGAGGAGGATCAAGCGATAACTCCCTGATCAAGGGTGCCCTGGCAGTAAACTCCGGTAAGATAGACAGTGAAAATCTGGCAAAACTGGCTTATTTAAATGTTAAAAAAGATCAAATAGAGACCTATTCCAATGCCACTCAAAATAGTCCCTATGGCAGTTCAACTTCAGGCCAGCAAAACAGTTCATCTGAAACCTCTCCATTGCAACAGCTCAATGATGCTAAAAACGCCCATATGAAACAAGAATTTGTTTTTTCCAAAATTGTCGGATTGAACATTTCAGAAAGCGTTTAGGGTCCCGGGCAAGTATTCATATCGAAATGGGCGAAAAAAAAATTTTGAAGTCAAACCTGGGGCTTTATCCCAAGGTATTGATACTGATGCTGATCATCAGCCTTGCCTCTTTGAGCCTTCTTTTTTTTTCCATTTATTCAGAAATTACCCATCGAATTCAGCAGGATACCCAGATTTTTATGACACAAACCACCCATTCTCTTTTGGGTCATATGGACGAATGGCTGGATAAGAATCTGAGGGCTTTGAAAACCGCTTCCAAACACGCTGGTATGACTGCCATGGACGCCCCGGGGCAAACCAGAATATTGCAGACCATTGGGGGGGAATATCCCTGGATGTATCTGGTCTTTACCCTGGATGCCCAGGGGAGAAACCTTGCTAGAAGCGACGGGGGAGCCTTAAAAGACTATTCTGACCGACACTATTTTTCAGATCTTGAACAGGGAAAGCCCTTCGCCTGGCAGACCCTTATGGGGAAAACCTCCCAGAAACCCGCCCTTGTCCTGGCGGTTCCCATCATCCAAAATGGCAAGTTTGCCGGGGTGCTTGCCGCTGCCATGACCATCGATGCCATTTCCAATTCCGTTGCTACCTGGCGGAGCGGAAGCACGGGGGTTGCATTTCTTCTGGATGAAAAAAATAATCTCCTTGCCCATCCGGAGAAAAAATCTCTGGGGAATGAAATAAATTTGGGGGACCATCCCATGATCCGGCACAGCAAAAATGGACAGGGTTTCCGGGAATTTTTGGGGGACAACCACCGCCTGAAAATAGGGGTCCTTGAAACGAACCCGTTGGGATGGCGCCTGATTCTGGAACAGGAAAAAAATGAAGCCTACCGGGAGCTGTATAAATTTCAGAAATTCATGTACCTGGTATTTGCCTGCGTGGTTCTCATGGTGTTTATCATTGCCTGGTTGTTTGCCAAATTTTCGGTCTCCCCTATCCTCAAGATGACCCGTGCCGCCCAGGAAAGGCAGCAGGATCTTGAGATCAGACTGCAAAAGGTGAGAAAAATGGAGGCCATCGGCACCTTTGCTGGCGGAATTGCCCATGATTTTAACAACATACTCGGGGCGATCACCACCTGTAGCGAAATGGCCATTGAAGATGTTGAAGAGGATAATCCGGCCCATGAAGATCTCAAACATATTCTAAAGGCGGCCATACGGGGTAAAAAACTGGTCAAGCAGATTCTTGAATACAGCAGAAGCCGAAATACAAAAAGACAACCGGTGAAGCTTCACAGAATCATACTTGAATGTCTGGACCTGTTTAAAACCTTTAAACCGGCAGGCATTCAGATAAAGCTTTTCATTGCCTCAAAACTTGATTTTATTCCCGCAGATCCCACCCAGATTCACCAGGTGATCATGAATCTGTTATTAAATGCCGAACATGCCATGGGGGGCAAGGACGGTGTGTTGACCATCTCCCTTAAACGGGTGGATTCAACGATAGATGCGATTGAGGCCCTGGAGAATCTGGAAAAGGGGCCCTACCTTTGTCTATCCATATCCGATACCGGATGCGGTATGGAGACCCAGGTGCTTGAAAGAATGTTTGACCCCTTTTATACCACCCACATGAATACCGGGGGGACGGGCCTGGGACTTGCCATGAGCGATGTGATCGTTAAACGCCACAAGGGGATTATCACGGCGGAAAGTGAACTTTCAAAAGGGAGTCGCTTCCATGTTTTTTTCCCCTGCATGGGAGAAATAGATCTGTTGGAAGAGGCAGACCAGGTGGCGCCCTTTGTGCAAAAAGGAAAAGGAGATGAAAGAATTCTTTTTGTGGATGACGACGAAAACATGATCTATTCTGCCTCCAAAATGCTCCGGCGGCTGGGGTATGAGGTGACCTGTGCAAACAAAGCGGAAGATGCACTGGCTGTTTTTAAGAAAAATCCGGAAGCGTTTGACCTTGTGATCACCGACAGGATCATGCCCGGTAAAACAGGGGTTGCCCTTGCCCACGATATCCGTGGGATCTCAAAGGATATTCCCATTATCATGTGCAGCGGTTTTTTTAATAAAAAAGATGATATATATCTGGATAGTGAATATGACCTTGAGGCGTTGATTGATGAAACGGTTTCAAAGCCCTTTGAGATAAAACCCATGAGCATGGTGATCCGAAACCTTCTGGACACTAGGAAGTCGGTTAAAAACAATGCTTAAAGAAATCAGGAACCCCATGGTTAACATACTGACAATTGATGATGACGATATCTTCTGCTATGCCATCAAGCGGGTTGTAACCCGTTTGGGACACGCGTTCTTTGATGTGCCTACCATTGCAGAGGCCTTGAAAATTGTTGCAAAAATTGAGTTTGATCTGATTTTACTGGATGTGGGACTGCCCGACGGCAATGGCCTTGATCTTCTTCCCATTTTAAAAGAAAAGCTTTTGTCGCCCGAGGTGGTTATTATCACAGGGGCAGGGGATGCTCAAGGGGCGGAACTTGCAATTCTGAACGGGGCCTGGGATTATATTGAAAAAACAGATTCAACCCAGAAAATTTCCCTGACCATCACCCGGGTTCTCCAATATCGGGCTGAACGGAAAAAAAGCCTGGACACCTCGCAGATCAAATGTTTGAAACACGAATCCATCATCGGCAACAGCCTGAAAATGAAACGCTCCCTGGATCTTGTGGCAAAGGCGGCTGCCTGTGATGCCAATGTATTGATTACCGGAGAAACCGGCACTGGTAAGGAATTGTTTGCCAATGCCATCCATGTTAACAGTGGCCGGGATTCCCATGAGTTGGTGATTGTTGACTGTGCTTCTTTGCCTGAAGCCCTGGCGGAAAATATTTTGTTCGGCCATACAAAGGGGGTTTATACCGGGGCCGATGGCCATGGGTCCGGTTTGATTAAAATGGCGGACAAGGGCAGTCTTTTTCTGGATGAGATCGGAGAATTGTCCCCGGCCCTACAGAAAATTTTTTTACGGGTGCTCCAGGAAAGAAAATATCGGCCCCTGGGGGGCGGGAAAGAAATACCGAGTGATTTCAGGCTCATTGCCGCCACAAACAAAAATCTGGATGAAATGGTGGAAAAGGGCAGTTTTCGAAAAGACCTTTTATTTCGTATTCGTTCCCTTCACATTGATCTGCCAAGGCTTTGTGAACGGGGAGAGGATATTAAACAGCTGGCCCGATATTATCTGGACTATTTTTGTGACAGCCAAGGGCTGGACAGCAAGGGGGTTTCTTCAGATTTTTTTGATGTGCTGGCCAGCTACTCTTGGCCTGGCAATGTCCGGGAACTTTCCAACACTATGGAACATGTGGTGGTTGCCGCCTTAAGCGAACCCACGGTTTTCCCAAACCACCTGCCCAAACAACTGCGGCTCCATGTGGTGAAGTCAAACCTGATAAAACCGGACCAGATAAATTTAAATCGGGTAGAATCAAATCGGGTAGAATCAAATCAAACCCAAAATGGGGCCGACCGTCTGTCCCCGGAATATCCACCGGAATATCCAAATGGCAAACTGCCTCTTCTTGCCGAATTCAGGGAGGGGGTTACCTTGACGTGTGAAAAACAATATTTGGTGGATTTGATGCATCAGACGGCTAGTATAAAAGAGGCCTGCATGATCTCGGGGCTATCCCGGTCCAGACTTTATGCCATACTTAAAACCCATGGGGTGGCAACCGGAAAGAAGGGGTAAGTAAGGGGATACGAAAAGCATGTATGGGAAAAAGGGAGCCTCCGGGGGCATGTCCGGGAGCTCCCTTTTCTTTGAATAACCGGGCTGTTTGCCAAGGACCACAGCCGTAAAAATACTTATCCCTTGGCAAGCAACGCCCAGTCAGGAATCACAGTGGGATCAATTGAGAAGACAAAGGTTCCAAGGACCAGAAAAATCCCTGTGACCATAACAATCCCGATGATATTGATGTAAATACCCACCTTTACCATCTCAAAAATTTTGATCCGGCCGCTGCTAAAAACAATGGCATTCGGGGGGGTTGCCACGGGCATCATAAAGGCACAGGATGCGGAAAGCGTGGCCGGTATCAACAGCATCAGGGGATTGGTTTTCATGGCCACGGCAATGGAGGAGAGAATTGGCAGGATCATCTGGGTGGTGGCGGTATTGGAGGTGAGTTCTGTCAAAAAGGTCAGGGTTGTGCAGATACCCGAAATCATGAAAATATTGTTGGTCCCTTCCAGCATTCCCAATTTTGATCCTATAAAAGCGGATAACCCTGAGGTTTGAAATCCTTTTGCCAGGGCAAAACCACCCCCAAACAGCAGGATGATACCCCAGGGCAGTTTTGAAAATACAGACTCATCCAGGATGGTGGCCGTATCCGCATCTTTACTTTTTGTGGGAAGAAAAAACAAAATCATGGCCATGGCGATGGCTACGGTGCCATCGTCAATTAGCTTGGGAAAAGGAAGGAGACCTGCCCAGCCTGGTATCACCATGAATCCCATATTCAAATCTTTTCTGAAAATCCAGAGTGCTGCCGTGGCAAAAAAGATAACCAGGACCCGTTTTTCTTCCGGGGAAAGCCTCCCCAGGTTTTTGTACTCCTGGTCCACAATGGTATGATCCACGGTGATGTGGGCGGGGATTTTGAAAAAAACCTTGGTGAGCAGAAACCAGATGACCAGCATCATCACGATGGTCAGGGGAAGGGCCATCATCATCCACATCCCAAAGGAAATGGGGGCTGCCAGGGGAAAGGTCTGTTCAAAGGTCCGGACCAGCACCAGGTTGGGAGGAGTTCCCACCAGGGTGGCGGCACCCCCCATGGAGGCGGCATAGGCAATCCCCAGGAGCAGACAGAGGGAAAAACTATGGGTGTCCTTTTCATTAAACTGTTCTTCCATTTTCAGGATAATGGACATCCCGATGGGCAGCATCATCACGGCAGTGGCGGTATTGGATATCCACATGGATAAAAAGGCAGAGGCCGCCATGAACCCGAAAACCAGGCGGGAGGGACCGCCGCCAATTGTTTTTACCGTAAACAGGGCAATCCGTTTGTGCAGGTTCCATTTTTCCATGGCCAGGGCAATGAGAAACCCCCCCATGAACAAAAAGATGGTGGAGTTAAAATAAACACCGGCTGCAGCCTTGCCCTTCATGATTCCCAAAAGGGGGAAAAGGACAATGGGAATCAGGGCGGTGGCAGCAAGAGGGACGGCTTCCGTTACCCACATGACCGCCATGAACGCCGCCACAGCCGCCATCCGGGTGACTGCTGGATTTTCTGGATCCAAATTCAGCATCAAAACAATGAAAAACAGAACCGGTCCGAGAACCAGTCCTGTTTTTTGTAAGGTGGTTCTTTTGTTCATCTCAATGGACGTCATGTGAAACTCCCTTTTTTATATCATTGGTGTTTGTCTTTTTCCTGGGCTAAAAATAGCAATGAGTGTGCCATCGTAAAATAGAAAAAATAATGCTGTAATAACAGATAGATATAAAGGTTGGGTGTGGGAGTATCCTTAAAATGATATCCCATTATCCTGTGCCAGAGGAATGTGTCCTGTCCAACAGGATTTTTTATGGTTTTCTTGGGGGGGGCTTTCTCTTGACTGGGGCGTTTGGATAAGAATAGCCGATTGATCGTGTTCTTTGATCAATCGGCTGGTTTAGGCAGGAGCTCTGTTCATCTAATAAAACCAGTGTTAAGGATAACCAGACTCAAGGGGATCAACTATCACTTCAAGAACGCGCATGGCTGAAGAGTAGGCACTTGTGTTTGAATACACAACCCGGCCTTTGCCCTTGTACAAGTCAATGGTGCGGACGACATCGCCACCTTTAA
>JAFLJU010000335.1 GCA_022712835.1 Desulfobacteraceae bacterium | reverse complement strand
TCGGCAAACCTGTGGATTTATCCCGCCCGGTCTGGGTCACGGTTGTCCCTGAAATACGAACCTTTTGCCGTAGGCAGCCTATCCCGGCAGCCCATATTCCCCTGCGGCTTGAACAGCTTCTGGGGTTACCGCCGGACAACGGAAAAACAAAATTTGTGGAAATGTGGGTTTCCCCAAAGGATCTGTTCCGTCCATCCCCGGACCCTGAGATTAG
This sequence comes from Desulfobacteraceae bacterium, assembly GCA_022712835.1. The sequence goes on along the minus strand of JAFLJU010000335.1, from coordinate 2,802 downwards.
CGACCATGAGGCTGAGCTGGATTTTCCTGAATCCCCTATATATGTCACGGTCAGTCAGTCCCACCGTGAGTGGATAAACGACTTGATACAAACCTCATATGGCCCGGATGGATATCCCTGGACAAGACTGGGATATACATATGACTGGGGAAATCCGGACAGTGAGATCGGTCTGAGTGAATTTGTAATTCGATCAGGGGCGACAGTTACGGTGAAGGCCGTTACGGACACTCTGAGCTATTGTCAATAGTGTACGGAGATCCGAAGAAACTTCGCACCGCTGAGCTTTCAAATTGGACTGGTAAAGCGTCAAACCAGTCAAGAGGGATAACCCAATGACATCACCCAAACGCATTATGATTGCAGCCTGGGGCAGCCGAGGCGACCTGCAACCCATCACATCACTGGCACTTTGCCTCAAGAAGGCGGGCCGGGATGTGCTCGTTTTTGCCACGCCTCCTGCCACAGACTTGATCCAGACCAATGGCCTTGATTGCGTGATTGCCAAAGAGAATGTCGCAGAGTTCGTAGAAAATATGTTTGGAATAGCCGACCTTTCGGACCGCTCTATCAGAGGTTTGCTTAAGCTGGCCAATTTTGCGAAGGAGTACCTGAACAGTCCGGACTACCTGGCCGTGCAAAAAGCTGACATGATGAGCGCATTGGCAGCGGCGCAGGACTTCAAGCCTGACGTGCTTATCTTGCCCAACCTGTTTTACGGCCCATACATGTCCATTGCCGAGGCGCTGCAAATTCCTGTGGTCACCTTTGATTTGCAGGTCAATCACCCAACCTCTGAGTTGCCACTTTTCACCATGGAGGTGGGAAAGGTTCCCAAGTTTCTCAACCGCAGCCTCTACAGAATCAAGGCGTTGGTTTACCCGAAGACAGTCAAAGCCAAGTTCGACATGATGCGCCAGATTTGCGGGCTTCCACTCGACACCTACACAGATGGCTCACGCTTCAAAGTGTGGCCACACAATTTGCCTCAAATTTGCGCGGTCTCCCCAAGCTTGTTCACACAACCTGCGGACTGGCCTGCCCAGAAAGTTATGAGTGGCTGGTGGTTCCTCTCAAGTGACAGCAACTACACGCCCTCGCCAGAACTCGTCGACTTCCTCAAACACAGGCCGGTCTACATCGGTTTCGGTAGCATGAAGGGCAACCCGGAGTTTTGTAAAATGCTATCAACCTTAGCGATTAAAAGCCTGCATCTGGCCGGAGTTAAGGGTGTGCTTTTAGGAGGTTGGGCTGGCCTGACCCGTGCATCTCTCGATACTTCGACAGACGAGGGTAAGCACCTTTACACGTGGGCGCAGGAGAATGTCTACGAAATAGAGTCGTGTCCGCACGACTGGCTGTTTCCGCAATGTGCGGCTGTTGTACACCACGGTGGGGCAGGCACTCTCGCCGCGGGTATTCGTGCTGGCTGCCCAACTATCGTTTGCGCGACACAAGGTGACCAACCGTTTCATGGGTCGATCGTGCAAGCTCGGGGTATTGGCAAGTACTTGGGGATGGTGGGCTCTGGGAAGTTGACAGCTGAGAGTATAGCCGCGGGCATCGAGAAAGTGACGACAGACCAATCAATCATTGCTGCCGCAGAAACTATTAGTGCGCAGGTCCAGTCAGAAGACGGAGTGGCGGATGCCATCAGCTTCATCGATAAGATGGCGACGTCATTCTCATATCCATGGCCTATCAGAAACAAGAAAAATGAACCTGATGTCACATCTGAATCAAAGAAGGCAGAACATGTTCAGTCTATTTTCAAACTTATTTAAAGAGGTTATTAATCATGGCTAAATCGGTTTATATCAGTCTTTGGAAGAAATTTAATGAAAGTTTCCAGACCGCCCCAACTGATTCTGAGGGAAATCCGCAACCTTCATTTATAAAGTATCTTGAATTGACATATACATTGGAAGAGGCCAAAATACTTCAGCACATGGGCCGCCCCGGGCATTTCAGTTCAACCCAGGATCTGGCTGGCCTTGCAGAAAGAGACCTTGAAGATGTTGAAAAAATCCTGGGCCTGGTTCAAAAAAGAAACGGACTTCTGGGGATGGGCGGTTTTTACACACTTCCGCCAATGCCAGTCCTTTTAAATATCAATCAATTTTATCCTGAAATCAAATCCGACGACCTGGAAGCGGCAGAGCTTTATCAGGATTATTTTATCAAAGACAAGTTTTACAGGTATTATGAAGGCTCCATGAAGGGGACACCCATCTTTCGAACCATTCCTGTGGAAATGTCAATTGAGGCTCAGCAGAGGGTGCTGCCAGCTGAAGAGGCTCATGATTTTATTTTAAACCATGCCCCGGAAGAGCTTGCCCTTGTCCCCTGCCCCTGCCGTACCCGTACTGAAAAAATGGGGGTTCGGGAATGCAAGGATAAATTTCCCATTGGCTCTTGCATCATGATGGGGCCGTCAGCCCTTCACTTTGAAATGATTAATTTGGGGAAAAGAATTACCCGCCAGGAGGCTGTTGATTATTTTGATAAAATGCAGGAACATGGCCTTGTGGGGCAGACAGACAACACCATTACAGGTAATTCCATCATCTGCCTCTGCTGCGGCTGCTGCTGTTCCCAGCTGCGCGGCAGAACAAGGTGGGGCAACATGTCTGCTATTTTGCCTTCAAATTTTATACCGGCTGCCGGAGAGGATTGTGTCGGATGTGAGCTTTGCATAGAACGCTGTCTTTTCGAGGCCTTGGCCATGGACGATGAAACAAACCGTCCTGCAGTGGACCCGGATAAATGCATCGGCTGCGGTGTATGTGCATTAACCTGTCC
>JAFLJU010000654.1 GCA_022712835.1 Desulfobacteraceae bacterium | reverse complement strand
GGACAGATGGTTTATGAGCTGCTTCCTCGTATGAAGGAAGAGTGGTTAACCAAGATTATGAGCGCATTTATTGGGAAAATTCAGGAGCATCGCGCACTATCAGTTGTTTTTCGACTGCCTGATATGAGGGGATGCTTAAGGTCCTCACCCCAAAATTACTACTGTCCCATTAATGATCTATAAAATCTGGTATCTATCGGTTACTTAAGGGATTGAGGGGCTTGAAATGGCATTGAGAATTGAAAAATGCTCGTAAAAGGTGCCTTACCGCAAAGGGCACAAAGAAAAAATAAATTCGGTAGCTCATGAAAAATGAGCCTGAAGTCTTCGAATAACCTCTAATATTTCTCTAATGTAAAACAAAATAACCTTGCGATCCTTTGCGCCCTTTGTGGTTTAGATCTTTAAAATGGATTAAATACTTAACGGGACAGCTGTGATAACAACTAAACATACCAACCCCAATTTGTGAACATCACCCGCTACACTTTTTCTACCTGGCGCAGTTTAGATATACATGCCTCTAAACAAAACTCAGCAAAGAGTTTATAATGTATTCATTTACAATAAGTTAGGTGCAGAAAATGAAAAAGGAAGCGATGAGTTTTTTCGAGTGGCAAGCACGTTTTGATAGTGAAGAAGCGTGTAAGGCGTATTTATATCACGAGAAATGGCCCAATGGTTTTCAATGCCCACAATGCGGCCATACTCATGCCCATTTTCTCCCCAGTCGCGGGTTATACCAATGCAGTGGTTGCCATAAACAACACTCTGTTACCGCTGAAACTGTTTTTCATTCCACCAGGTTGCCCCTGACAAAATGGTTCTGGGCAATCTACTGGATATCCTCTGATAAAGGAGGAATTTCCGCCTTGCGATGGATGAAATTGATCGGTGTATCATGGCCCACGGCCCGCTTAATGCTCACCAAATTGCGGAAAACGATGGGCCATCGGGATAGCTTGTACCGGTTGACCGAGCATATAGAACTTGATGATGCATTTATTGGCGGAAAGCAAAAAGGCAAGCGAGGTCGAGGAGCGACGGGAAAAAAGCCGGTCATTGTGGCCTGTGAGAGTCAAGGAAACCGAGCGGGCTATATTGCGATAGAAGCAGTTGAGCAGATCAATCACGACACGGTCGATCAGTTTTCAAAACGAAAACTCATGCCAGAGCAATCCGTATATACCGATGCATTTCGTGGACTGACCTCTTTGGCAAACACACAAGAACACATATCGCGAGTGACACCTGCGGAGAAAGTAGATGAGTGGTTGCCTTGGGTACACATTGTCATTAGCAACCTGAAACGATTTTTACTGGGCACTTTTCATGGTGTGCAAGGTAAGTATTTACAGGAATACATCAATGAATTTTGTTATCGATTCAATCGAAGGCGCTGGGAGTCAGAAATCCCCGCCCGGTTACTGGCGGCATCTGCAACTCATTTGCCTGTAAAATCGTGCTGAGTTATCTTTAGAGGCATGTAGATATATTTATAACAGTTTTATTTTGCTGCTGTGAACCCGCGATTTTTTTCTTATCTAGTTTAGCCTGCACAACCCGATTTTTACCTTGCTGCTTAGCCAGATACAGAGCGGCATCTGCTGATTTGATGATCTCATTCATGCTGTAGTCTGAGGCTTCGATAATGGTTGTCACTCCAAGACTGATAGTCACAACCGAACTAGTGGTGGAATCTTCATGCGGGATACAAAGGGCTGCGACAGCCTCCCGGATTCTTTCTGCGACGGTTACCGCACCATCACCAAAGGTCTCTGACAAAATCACAACAATCTCTTCGCCACCATAGCGTGCCGCCATGTCAGAGGGTCGATTAGCAATGGCACTGAATACTGCCGCCACTTCCCGCAGACAGAGGTCACCTACTACGTGGCCATACTTATCATTAAAGGCTTTAAAATTATCAATATCTGCAATAATAAGTGAGAGTGGAAAGCCGGAGCGTTGTGCACGCCGCCACTCATTCAACAGACATTCATTAAATGCACGGCGGTTGGCTATTTTCATTACCGGATCTTCGCGTAGCAAGATCTCAAGTTTGCTGTTCGACTTAATGAGCCTTTTCTCGTATTTCTTGCGCTCGTTCATTTCATGCGTTAAACGCTCACTGATCTGGCGCGCCTGTTGCTGACTGCTACAAAGCAGATGAATGTAGGCCGCCAATATCACTGTAAAACCAAAACCTATCATGAACATGATCAGATAATCCATCAGCGCAGTGGCACCAAACTGCTCAGGATCACCTTTTATTTGCACCCGCCATTCCCGGTTGGCCACCTTGATAACACGGGAATTAACATAGGGGTGTATTGGCTGATTTAAACCATGATAGTGGAATAGTAACTCTCCATCGCCGCCATCCAGGTGCTCACTAATAATGATATCGGCCTTCTTGAAGTCAATATATTCTATGTTTCTATCTATGATCAGCTTTATTCTAAAAACGCCCAAAACAAAACCCTGCAAGTTTGGGCTATCCAGGCTTAGCGGTATCTTGCCACCGGCTATGATCGGCAAGGCAATCAACACAGCAAATGAGTCGTCTTTTTCCGGTGTCAGACGGATCCTGCTGGAAACGCTTATGCTGTTGGTGTAAACGGCACCTTCGAGCATACCCTTGCGCGCCATATTTGAAGCAAGGTCATAGCCAAATGCGCTTTCACTACCCTTCATCGGATAGAGGTAAGTAACAGGGAAATAATAATCACGCTCAGAGGCGGGTATTACAGCATTGGCCTTTCCTTTTTCGGTGATGGTGTAACCCTGTTTATAGGCCGATTGTTGCTGTTCATGATCACGGCGCTGGCTGTGGAGAATTCTAGGCGCCCATTTTACTGCGTGGATCTCCGGATAAAGCGAAATAAAACCGCCTACATACTGGTTAAACTCCTCACTCGTTACATGCTCACTGCCATGATAAAATGAGGACATATGATATAGCGCATGCATACTGTCAGTAATGTGCAGCGAGATTTCATCAGTAAGCCTGTTGGTGGTGTTATCAAATGAAGTTTTTGCCAACTCATCCCTGTTAACCGCAACTAACATAACCAATATATAGGTTACTACAATACCTACCGCCAATATGATCCAAACGGGCATATACTTGAAGATTGCTTTTGTCCTTCTCATTACATCTAAACCTTATGCATAGAGGTGTAACGATTAGCTCAATTAACATGAGTTAACTAAGTATCGCTGCCAGCATAGATATTAAATGTAAATTTATGTAAATTTATTAAATAATTCAAACATAAATCTCAAGATAAATTACCTTGACGTAAATGCAGGCTGCAGATAAAGAGCCATATAAAAAAGGCTATTCTAGATGCCAGCCTCTAAATAAAACAACATGCCTCTAAACAAAACTCCGTAAAGAAATTATAATGCATTTACTTACAACAAGTTAGGTGCAGAAGATGAAAAAAGAAGGGATGAGTTTTTTCGAATGGCATCGTTGCTTGAACGGAGGAAGTGATCGATAAGCAATGGAATATCGATTCGTCTTTCACGGAGCGCTGGAAGCTGGATGGGTACAACATTCAATCGGTAGTAGAGGTCGCTGCGGAAAAGCCCCTGATCCACACTGGTTTGCAGGTCGACGTTAGTGGCGGCGATAATCCTGACATCTACGGTGAGAGTACGGGTGCCGCCGATTCGTTCAAACTGCTGTTCCTGGAGTACCCGCAACAGTTTTGCCTGGAGGAGAATGGGTAGTTCTCCGATTTCATCGAGAAATATAGTGCCACCGTCTGCCAGTTCAAATCTGCCGGGCTTTGCTGTCGTCGCTCCCGTAAAGGCTCCCTTGTCATGTCCCAGGAGTTCACTCTCAAGCAGGTTTTCCGGAAGTGCCGCACAGTTGACCTTAATGTAGGGTTTGTCTTTCCTGGTACTGGACTCATGAAGGGCGCGGGCTACCAGTTCTTTTCCGGTTCCGGATTCGCCAAGAAGGAGAACTGTGGCTCGGCTGGGAGCAATTTTTTCAATGAGCCGGTATGTTTCCTGCATGGCCTCCGAATCGCCAATAATGTAATGGCGGTTGAAACGACTGTGGAGTTCTGCTTTCAGGGATTTATTTTCCTCAACAAGTTTTTCTTCTTTTTGTGAGATGGCGTGGTGGAGCACCAGAAACTGACCTATAAGGGTGGCCAGGATCTCGAGAAAGCTCATGTCTTCTTCATAGGAGACATCAGGTCCAAAGAGGTGGTCTACAGTAAGTACACCTACAGTTTTTTCTTCGACCTTTACTGGTACTCCAAGGAAAGAAAGCCCCTCTTTTTTGATTTTATTTCTTGCTCCGGTACGATTCAGGAACATGGGTTCACTGGTAATGTCCGGTACGACACAGGGGGATCCGGACTGAAAAATCTGTCCGCAGATACCTTCGGAGAGACCATATATGCCTCGCCGTTCTTCTTCTATGCTGAGTCCGTATGAGGCTCTGATGGATAGGCGCTGTCTGTTGGGATCAAGAAGAACAAGGGTGGCGCGCTTCATATCGAGAATGTCGTGAAGCACTTTGAGGATTCGGCCCAGAGTGGTGTCTAGATGGACGACCCGCCCGATGAGCTTGCAGACCTCTGACAGGGCACGAAGTTTCAGGGTTTCCAGGTGGTATTTATCCGGTGGTCCCAAGTGTAGTACTCCATTTGTATCCATATTGTTCATGTGTGACCTCTTTTACTGACCTTAGTAAGCACCATACCAAATACTTAAAGCTGGGCTTGTTTGTGTTGCAATAAGGATACAAGCAAAAATTATACCATGTCGGCGGCATTGTTTTTCGTCACATTTTGTCGGGGAGAGTTACAAATATGTGAGATCTATGTTCTCCTTTGTACGTTTGTGTAGGTATTATTGAGACTGCCAGACACTTACAGTGCAGTTCCTCTCTTTTGCATTATTTGCCTTCGGCGGTTGAATTTTTCTGGCCTACGACTCACAAAACCTACCCTTTTGTATGCTTTCTTCCAAAGTGTAGCCAATGGCACAATAATGGTAGCGCCTTCTTCAATGGTCTTAGGTTCTCTTGGGGGCGTGAAAGCCTTGCTGGCATTGGAAAGTCACAAAATATCATGATCTGGCACGAGCCTTGTAATGCTTATTGACATACAAGGAACCATGAGGCGTTTGACAGTGTGGAGCCTCAAATACTAATGACGGTTGTAAGTTCAAGAGAAGCTCAGCCGGTTAATTCAACAGAAGGAGTTTTACCATGAGGAAAATAGCTATCTACGGAAAAGGCGGTATTGGCAAGTCTACCACAACTCAGAATATAGTGGCAGGCCTGGTCGAAATGAATCGCAAGATTATGGTGGTCGGTTGTGACCCCAAGGCGGATTCAACCCGTCTTCTGTTGGGCGGTCTTGCTCAGAAATCAGTACTTGATACCCTGCGTGAAGAGGGGGAAGACGTGGAACTCGAAGATATCCGCAAACTTGGTTATGGCGGCACCTGGTGTGTTGAGTCCGGTGGTCCTGAGCCTGGAGTTGGTTGTGCAGGTCGTGGAATCATTACTTCCATTAATATGTTGGAGTCACTCGGTGCCTATGAAGAAAGCGAGGGACTGGATTACGCTTTTTATGACGTCCTTGGCGACGTGGTCTGCGGCGGATTTGCCATGCCGATTCGTGATGGTAAGGCCGAAGAAATTTACATCGTTGTGTCCGGTGAGATGATGGCCATGTATGCGGCCAACAACATAAGTAAAGGTATTGTCAAGTTTGCCGCGGCAGGTACTGTTCGTCTGGCTGGCCTGATCTGTAACTCTCGTGCTGTGGATAATGAAGCAGAAATGATCGAGAAATTTGCTGCAAAACTGAATACCAAGATGATCCATTTTGTCCCACGTCACAACGACGTACAGCGGGCAGAGATTAACCGCAAGACTGTTATTGAATGGAATCCAGAACTCCCTCAGGCTCAGGTGTATCGTGATCTTGCCAAGGCAATTGACGAAAACGATGAGTTTACCATCCCCACGCCAATGGAAATTGAGGTGCTTGAAGAGTTGCTCATGGAGTACGGCCTGATGCAGGCAGCCTAAGTAATT
>JAFLJU010000027.1 GCA_022712835.1 Desulfobacteraceae bacterium | reverse complement strand
ATCTTGATGAAATGCTGGCGGAATTCGACAATGACAAGCCTTTTTTCCTTGAAGTTCTGGAAGAATTCATAAAAAGCGTTGAACAGAAGATTCCAGACATGATAGCGGCGGAAAAGAAAAAGCAGTTTCAAGTTCTTGAGGACCAGGCCCACGCCATTAAAGGCGGGGCCGCCAACCTTGGAGCCATGGACCTGTCCCGGGCAGCAATGGCCATTGAACAGGCAGGCAGGTTATCACAGGATCAAAACCTTGAAAAACAATTACAAAACCTTGAAACCCAATTTGCCCGGCTCCAAGAATTTACAAAACAGATCTAAATCTTAAATTGACCCACCGTTTCTCTCATTCCTTTGAAAAATCAATAGACGTCTTTTTTTCTGTTTTTTTCAACCAGTTCAGGTATTGGGTTTTATCCATGGCAGGCTTAAAATTTGAGATGATATCCAAAGCTTTTGTTGCATCATCCCATAACAGATCAATAATCGTCATGGCCAATGCTTTTGTGGGCAGTATATAGGCGATGTCCAGATCTGTCAAAACAAAATTTTTAGAGTGCAGGCTTCCATGAACCCCGCCGGTAAAAGGATGAAGAATAGGCATCAAATGGGAAATATCGCCAAAATCAAAGGAGCCGGTGAAATCACCCCCCCGGGATATCCCCTCCTCCCCGGTAAAAAAACGGACGTTATCCTGGAACAATGTATCCAGGGCTGGCGTGTTGAGCAGGGGCAGATAGCCCGGCATATCTTCAATTTCAACACCGGCTCCCACAGCCATGGCACCGGCTTTTATGGCACGATCCACTTTCAAATTGGCCTGGATCAGGCTTTCGATGGTTCTTGCCCTTACATAACACTCCATCCTCACGTCTGCCGGTACAACATTCACCATATCCCCGCCCCTGGTGATGATGGGATGAACCCGGACCCTGTCCTGGTCTGGAAATGTATCCCGCTGGGCGTGGATATTATTGATGGCCAGCATGGCGGCATTCAAAGCATTGACCCCTTCTTCCGGTGCGGAGCCTGCATGGGATTCCTGTCCAATAAATTTTATCTTTTTTCCGATAAACCCATTACCGGTTGGGGCAGTTAATACCTTCTTACCATCGGGAAGATTCAGGGCATGTACCATCAAAGAAATATCAATATCATCAAACAATCCCCTGACCACCATCTCCTGTTTTCCGCCAAAATAGGTCACCAGCCCTTTTTCTTTAAGGTCTGTACGAAATTCCATCTCCACAAACTCTTCCGCAGGAACCGCCATGAAGACAAGATTGCCCCCCAGATATTGAAATCCCGATATTTTCTGAAAGGCTAAGGCAATGCCCGTCATAACCGCCACCTGGATGTGATGGCCGCAGGCATGTATGGCACCGGTGTCCGCCATACAATCCGGGTGCTCTCTACAAATAATGGCATCCAGTTCCCCCAGCACCGCCAGGGTCGGGCCCTGTTTTTCTTCGGCTATTTTTGCCCTCACCCCGGTTACAGCAATATTTTGTTCCACGACAAAACCCGCATTTTCCAATAACTTTGCGGTGTAAGCGGTCCCGACAGATTCTTTATAACCAAGCTCGGGATGGGCATACAAAAAATCTCCCGTTTCAATAATCTGATCAGCCAGGCTGTCAATTGCCTGGATAATCTTTTGTTTCAACTCTTGTTTTGTCATGGATAATTGTTCCTATATAATACCCTGCATTTTTAAAACGGTCTGGGCAATAATGGCCGAACCAAAAAAGGTCCCGCAAAAAACCAACATGGCCACAATAACAAGTTTCCAGCTTATTTTTTTCAATTCCTCTATTTTATTGCCCACAGAGATTCCGGCAAAGGCCAATATCGGCGTTGTTGTGCCAAGAAAATGAATCTTGTCTGTATAGGCCAGAAAAAGGTTTGCTGTGGGCATAAACGGCATGCTTAAAATCAAGGCGATCATGGTGGCCCATGCAAAGGCAGGAAATTGCAGCTTGGGTGTCAGATCCTTTATAATCAAGGACAACATTGCAATAATGATGATCAGTATTACGCCGGGGATGGCATCCACCACAGAAAAACCAAACCCGATTTTTTGACCCACCAATATCATCATACCCACCACTATCATCATTTTCAACTGGCTCATTGTTTTAGAAATATTCAACATCATTTTTCTCCTTATCTGTTTCTCAGTCTATCCAGCTTTTTGTAAAAGAAATTTGTAACGGGCAGACCAAAAAAGATCACCGAATACATCCCGGTCACACCGGTTAGCATGTTACTGGTTGCCGCATAGGCCAAAATAGTATCTTTCATTGCCGGTTCTACTGCCATGGAAAGAGAGGAGGATGCCGCTGTCATCATGCTGCCGCTGCCCATGCCGGATGCCATGGCAAGGGCGTAAGGATGCAACCCTGTGCCCGTGGCAAAGGAACCCAACAGACCAAAAAAGATGGTACCAAAAACAGTTCCCATCATATAGGTTCCCAAAACACCGGTACCTTCAGGGGAATTCATTCCATATCTCTCCCCAATGATACCTAAAGTGGGCTCCCGGCAGATACTGACGGTGGCACCAACCGCCTCTCTTTTCATGCCCAGCAACATGGCAACGGGAAGGGCGATGAGGATGGTTCCCAGATTTCCCAGTTCCTGGAGAAGAAAGGCGGGACCTGCCTGGACCACTTTAACGATATTCGGGCCCACAAGTGTACCGTATTTAACACCCAGGGGAAGAAGGGCCAGCATGACCATGACGCCTGCCAGTTCGATTTCATCTTTGGATACGGCTTTTCTCAGCAGTTTAATCGGCTTTCCCAGAAGATCGGGTGTAATAAAAAGACCGATGATCACCGCATAGAGCATGGGCAAAAGTACCACAGCTCCTGGACCCATGGGTATCTTTTTTATGCCGAGATATTCCGACACCATCACAATGAGAATGACCGTTAAGAAAAGTCGAAAAAACACAGAGAATCTTCCTTCTGTGTTGAGTATTTCTGCCTCGGAAAGACCGGGGGTTTTGGATTGATCTGAATTTTTATCAGACATTTTTCAGGACTCCTTTTTACAATTTGTTTGGTTTTTAATAACCGGTTAATGAAAACGTTCCTTAACGTTAAAGCCTATTGCTAACTATTTACATAATTTCGGACAAGTCCTAAACAAGACCGAAATTAACCAAAAAAATGTCTATATTTGAAGCTTGATCAAATTTTTAGGTCGGCCCACCTGGTGGGAGCTTTCTTTTCCCAAAAGCATTGCATGGCCGCTGTCTAAAAATTTTTTTAATATTCTTCTGGCACTTCTTTCACTAATCCCAAGGCAGGTGGCCAAATCATTTGAATCAAAGGTGTCTTTACCAGTGGTTTGTATCAAGGCCTTTATTTTACCCAGATAACTTGCGTTGATACCAATTTGTTCTGAAATTTTCAGATGGTTTGCATCGGACACCTGAATCGGATACCCCAACTCATCACTCTCTCCCAGGGGGCCGCGGATATGATCGTTGTGAACAATATAAACGGCGCTTTTTTCCAACTTTTCGGCATTGCGCAATGCTTTCCTTGCCGATTTCTCCGCTTCAAAGGCGGTGAGGCCAATGCCGATTCCCGAAGCAATCACAATATTTCTTTTACTGGCCCACAAGAGCAATTGTTTGAAATGATCCATGTGAACCTGGCTTTCAATCCCCCCCCGGGTTGAGTAGATAACGTATTCCCGGCCCAGATGAAACAAACTGCCCTGTACCCCCCTGACATACTCCAGAAGTTCCAGGTAAAATTGCCCCTCTTTTTTTAAATCATCATATTGGTTGATGGAATGTTGAACAATGCTTTTAAGATGGATGATTTGGATGGCAATACCGGCAGAACGTAAATTTTTGACCCGAATCTGACCCAGAAGTTTTTCCAGGTTATCCCGAATTTGAAACCCACTGGGATATAGCCTGAACACCGGGATCTGTTTTTGTTTCAATTTTTCATACACCGCACCAAATCCCGAGATAACCGCATCGATTTTTCCCTCCCGGAAAAGTTTCAAATGATTGTCTTCATAGGCTTGTTCCGGAAGATGGGGGGCAAAGGGCATGGTATGAATTTTTTCAAAATGAATATGAAATTCCCGTTTGATATCCTCTAAAATTTCATCGGTCACCACATCAATACTGATACGATGGATCTTGTTCTTGTCATGCTGCAACTCCCACAACGCTCGGATGAGACTATAGGAACCCCGGGGGATATGTTCATAGGGGTTAACGATCTGCCCCATAGCTTTGGCAGACTCCTGGACACCGATGCCAGTAAAAAGCGTTCCCGATGTCTCACGCTGACATTGGTCCAGCACCTTCCATGCATCGGTTATCTTTTCCTCCACGTAGGTCAACAGACAAACTTTAGGATAGTATGTTTCAACAACTTCCTGGATCACATTGACAGAGTCCAAAGGACCGATACACCCTATTTTCAATAATGAATCCGTTATTTTCTCTCCTTGTATTACAAATACCTTGGTGTATTACAAACATTTTGGACGTGTCACAAATAAGTCCCTATTCATAAACCAGAAACTCCCGCCCTTTGTCAAGGAGAAAAATAAAACCGCAGCAATTCTCGGTAATCGAAGACGGATGGTAGCACCGGAAAATAGAGAATATCACTTTGGAATTACTTGGTGAGATCGTTCATCGAAGTCTCAATTTTTTATATTACCTGATTTTGGGGAAATCCTCTTCACAGAGGTTATTAATGTAAATAGATTACTGTTTGAATATCAAATGAAATTTTCCCCAACCACAAGATGTGGTGTCGGGTTTTGTATTCAGAAAACCCATGATTTTTAATAATTGCCTTGGGTTTTAAATTCAGAATTTGGGGAGAAATATCCTAGATATAGCACCATTTCAGAATAGGTATCTGTCAATTTTTTGTATAGAATTTTATCTTTCATCTATTGCGAAAGACTTTATACAAACCTCTCCTTGAGATCCATGAGAAAACATTCGGGAACCAAGATTTTAGTGATGATAGATTAAATTTATTGAACTGAACCTAATGAAAATGTCGCGCGCCGTGAAATTATTACTTTTAATTTCACTGAGTTACGAATGACCGTGAACTTTGTCCCCAAACTCAAAATTCAGTCTCAAACTTTTGACAAATTTATTGCTCCCCTGCTAAAATTGTTGCCTTTTGCACCCCAATTATTATCACGAGGAGATCGACCATTAAAGATGACCTTTGAAGACCAGCTAAAAGCTCTGGTATATTTTCATCTTCAGGAGCATAAATCAGCGCGTCACCTGATTCAGGATA
>JAFLJU010000366.1 GCA_022712835.1 Desulfobacteraceae bacterium | reverse complement strand
GCTCCAATGGAGTTTAAAAACACATCTACTATTTCCGGATCAAACTGAGATCCTTTTCCTTCCCTGATAATGGCCTGGCATTTTGTCTCGGGAAAGGCCTCTTTATAAGGACGCTTGCTTGAAACTGCATCATAAACATCTGCAATACTGACGATCCTGGCTTCAATGGGAATCTGTTCCCCTTTCAGACCGTGGAGATAGCCTTTACCGTCCCAGCGTTCGTGATGAAAAAGCGCCACCCTTTTTGCAGCATCCAGGATATCAGAGGGCTTGTCATTTTTTAAAAGCTCTTCTGGCGAGCAGAGTTTGCTTTTTTCTTCAAGATTTGCAGGAGATAAGATTTCACACCCGCAGGTGGTATGGGATTGCATATGTTTCCATTCCTCATTATCCAGAGGGCCATTTTTTAATAGAACGCTATCACGAATTCCTATTTTCCCCACATCGTGCATGGGGGCAGCCTGGTGAATTAACCGGCAGAAATCTTCATCGAGTCCGAGCTCTTTAGCCATTAGATAAGAGATCTCTCCGACCCGGATAACATGATTGCCGGTCTCATTATCTTTGAACTCAGAGGCTTTGCCCAGACAGTGAATAATCTGGCGCTTTGTTGTTTCTATCTGTTCTGTCCGCTTCTGGACCAATTCTTCCAGATGTGTCTGATAATGCTTGTTTTCTCGAATTAATCGAGCTTTTTCCATGCATTTTTCAATGACATGAATCACCATTTGCATATCAGATATCGGTTTTGAAAGAAAATCCCAGGCTCCGGCCTTGACAGCTTTCATGGCTTCTGAAACCAGACCTACTCCGGAGAGGACGATTATGGGAAGGTCGACAAAACGTTTTGTAACCTCTTTGATGAAAGTCCATCCATCCATAACAGGCATATTTAGATCGACAATGATAACATCGGGTCTTTCTTCAATCACCGCATTGAGGCCTTCAAGCCCATTTGAGGCACTACGGGTATCAATATCTGAATCTTCAAGAAAATCACTCAAATTCTGCCGAATGAATTGTTCATCATCGATGATTAAAACGTTCATAATTTCTCCTGTTATACATTCTCTGCATGTTGAATAAGATCTATAAAAACAGTCATGTCGATTATTGGTTTTTCCAATACATGCTCTTTTCTTACTCCAATACGAATAAGCTCTTTTGGCAGGTCATATCCCATGGATCCCGTATGAACAATAAACAGGCACTGGTCAAGGCGTTGAGCAGCACCTATGATAAAATCATTGCCGTTCATACCCGGAAGCCTCATATCTACGATACAGACCGTTGGAAAAAAGGTTTCAAGAATCTTGATTCCTTGCTCCCCACTGGATGCCGCCTTGACCTCAAATTCGGTTTCATCGGTAAAAAAATCCAATAGGCCTTGTTGAATATTAACTTCATCATCCACGATCAATATCCTATGATTCAATTTTTATTCCTTTATCTATTGGCAGTTCAACGGTAAAGCATGTGCCTTGACCCAGTTGGCTGTGAACATCAATGTTCCCGCCATGGTGGGCGGTTATAATAAAATAAGAAACAGATAAACCCAGACCTGTACCTTCTCCCGGGGCTTTGGATGTAAAAAAGGGCTCAAATATTCTTTTCAGGCTATCCCCATCCATTCCCTGACCATTGTCTTGGATAGAGACTATGACCTTGTCGCCGCGTTTCCGGCTTTTAAGAGTGATGCAGGGGCGCTCTCCATTATACCCGTTTAAAGCCATCGCCTGTGCAGCGTTTTTAATCAAATTTAAAAACACCTGGGCAATCTCAGTCTCAGTACACATGATTTCCGGAATGTCTCCGTAATCACATCTGATATCAACGGATTTGAAATCGTATTTCTTTTTAAGGTCATAATCATTGGAAGCCATATCAATAACACCATCCAGAATGGTGTTAAGGGAATGCATGGCCTTTTGGGATTCACTTTTTCTGCTGAAGTCCAGCATACTTCTCACGATTTTTGCAGCCCTTTCACCTGCCTCTTTGATTGTCACAAGATAAGTGTCAATGGAGCGGCTGCGCATATATACTTGCAGAAGATCCAGATCCAGACCGACCTGTGAAGCAATGGTTTTGTTTTTAGCTAACTCTGTTCCAAGTCGCCTGGACACATTCTGAACCGTTTGCAGGATAATGCCCAGGGGATTGTTTATCTCATGGGCCATACCCGCGGCCAATCCTCCCACAGACATCATCTTTTCAGATTGCACCATCACCTCCTGGCTTCGTTTAAAATCTGTTATATCCCGGATGGTTCCCTGGAGAATGGGTCGTCCTTCAATGGTCACAAAGGTTACAAGAACACTTGCAAAAAACTTTTCGCCGTTGATACGCTGATGTGTCCATTCGAAAAGGTTTGAACCGGTCTCCATCGTTTTTGCAATTTCCTGATCAGCCTTTTGGGATGACAACATACCATCGGACTGATACCTGGGGGACAGGTCATCAGGTTTCAGTGTTAAAAGATGCGCTTTGGATTCAACACCGAATAACCTGAGGGCAGCTTTATTGCAATCCAGATACCCCTTGTCCGGCTCTAAAAGCAATATGGCATCCATGGAAGACTCAAAAAGATTCCGGTACTTTACTTCACTTTCCCGCAAGGCCTTCTCTGCTATTTTCCGTTCTGTAATATCCCTGGTAACGCCTTCAACACCTTCTATTTCACCATTCAGTTTTCTATAATACTGGGCATTTGTGGATGCCCACCAGTGGGAGCCATCCTTTTTTTTCAGCAGGGATTCAAAATCATTAATATAGCCTTTTTTTTCAAGCGCCGCCAAAAAGTCTTTCCTTTGTTCAGGATTGACATAGATATCTTCAGGGACTTTTAAATCCACGGCCTCATCCACTGTATAGCCAGTCATGTTGAATGAGGACTGAGATACAAAAACAACCGTCCCTTCCAGATTCGTTCTATAGCGCAGATCAGGCGCCTTATCGATAAAATCTCTGTATTTTGTTTCACTTTGCTTAAGTTTTTCCTGTGTCCGGTTGATTGAAGTCACCATGTTTTCCATGGCAGCCCCGATGGTATTCAGTTCGATAATGGAGCCAGGTACAAGAGCAATATCTTGATCATCATTGTTAACAATTTTATGAGTATAGTGAAGTATTTTTTTAACGGATGGGTAGATACGCCGTTGTATGACAAACAATGTTACAAAAAAGAAGACTGCAAAAACGGTTAAAATAATCACCAGGGTTTTTAAATAGGTTCTGTTTAGTTTGGTTATCCCTTCATTATCCATGGAAAGGATAATATTTAAAAAGGTTTCTCTTCCATCAAGCGCAATCTGAAAATGACTTAACACCTGGTCTGATTGATCAAGATTTTGACTGTTTTTTAGGGTATGCAAATCGCCTTGAACCGAGTGGTGTATAATATCTTCCAGTACTGAAAATTCTTTGTTGGTGGTGGATGCTATTATATTCTTGTTCTCAGTCAGGATGACGATGGGTGATTTTGTTCTTTTTTTAATTTTGTTCAACAGCCATAAATTATTATTTAGTATAGTTCCGGAAATGGCAATACCCAGCACCTGGCCATCTTCCAAAATTATCTTTTTTGACCTGAATACTCCTGTTAAATCAGTCCCATTGTTCTTAAATTGAGCAATAACCGGCTTTCTTAAAAATTTTCGGCTTTGGGCGGCTATTGTTTCTAAGATAGGCTCCACATTCGGGACAGGAGAACTTGCATTAATCCATACCGGCGTATTAGTGCGCTGAATAAAAAGAACATCACATTTATTGCGCTCAATGGCATCGATATGGTTTTTAAAATATTGCAGGGCATCCGGCGTCTGAGTTATTGAGATCTTAGAGAGCAACCTGTTGTTGAATTGAATTTCGTGGAGTATATCCTCAAGCCGCTCAGCCTCATGCTCAATTATATTTTGTGCAATATCAAACCGCTGCTCAAATGACTTTCCAAACTCAATATTGATCGCCTTTGTGGCGGACGAATAAGTCAAAAATAGAATGATACCGCACAGGATGAGGATGGAAACAATATAGTAGCTCCCCAATATTCTTGATAAGGTTCTGGGTTTATTTATATGCATTATTAATCACGGCTCACTTCCGGAGTATCGAAATGCCTTTGTTTTAAGCTTTATAAGATCGTTTTCTTCAATGCCTTGTTTGACCACAATAATTTTACCGGAATAAATAATAGGGTGTGTGTCTATTTCTGATTGAAGATCGAGTCGTATTGCCTCGGCCATGGCCACCCCATTATCATCATTCATACGCATGACAGTAAAATCCAGGCCCTTTGACAGCAATGCTTCCAGTTCTGCTGCACCCCCACCCCATCCGTTTACAAGAATTTTGCCGGTTAATTGTCGTTCTTTCAATGCATCCATGGCGCCAAATGCAACATCTGTTGAACAGGCGTGGATGAAATCAAGGCTGGGATAGTTATCCAAAATTTTAAACGCAGCATACCGGGCTCTTTCTCGACTGCCTCCGGTATAGTATTCGGCAACAAGCTTAAAGGAGGTTTGTTCTGCTATGACCTCATTGAAAAAATCACCGCGAAGCTCACTCACCTTGCTCCCTTTAATATAATACAGCATTGCATATTCAATATTAGATTTTTCCCTAAAGCGGTTGATATACTCCTGTGCGATCCTGGTGGCACCAATGGTATGATCAAACCCCACATACATGAACGGCGGGTTCTCTTTCCAGTCATCCACGGGAATGGTTATATTTTGAATAATCACTTTGATTTTGCTGCTGCCAAGTAGTCGCGAAATAACGAGTTTATCCCCGGGGTCATTTAAGGTCAGCACCAGATAATCAGGATTCGTTTCCAGGGCAGACTGAATACTTTCTTTAAGTTTACGGTTTTCATCTGCCCGGGTTGAAAATTCCACAATGGTATAATCAATCCCTATTTCATCCATCCTGCCTTTAAAGGAATCAATACTTCTCCGCCAATAGTCAGATACCTGTTTTAAAGGTGTGGCAAAAGCAATCTTTACAGGATGTTTCTGAGATAACCCCTTAATAGGTTGTCCTTTTTTTTGTACGATTGTATCAAAATCAGAGATTGCTTGATCACCAGATGAAGAGGATATTGATACATTAAACATCAAAACTGTAAAGAAAAGGCAGAGAATCGGTTTGATATTCACGGTGCCCCCCTGGATCATTTATTGTTAAGATTGAAAGGTAAAGAATTTAAACCAGTATAATTAAAATTAATTATTAAATCAATTATGATCCTCTCCCCCCCAAGAGCAATCATCAAATTCTCTTCAACTTAAGCAACAGTTTCTGCTGGCCTCGGCACCAAAAAGCGGTGACTTGTATTCATAGTCCTGACCATTCCAAGCCCAAAAAACTCAAATCTGGATTATAGTTAATACAAAGCATTTGTATCATTCACTCTCTAAATCTGAAAAAACAGGGATAGCTGATTTATATTTCGCTCAAATTTGAATTTCACATTTCAAAACGAATTTGCATTAAGCTACAATCTGTTGTAATATTAAATTCATATCAATTAAACTGAATCTCAAATGGGATTTATGTATTTTTCTCCAAATCCCCATTAAAGAGACCTGCTCAAGTACAATCAAGTAAATATTAACTTAATTAGTTGAGAAATCTTTTTCGCTTTTGATTATTCTTTTTTTCTGTAGGTTGGATTTAACTCTATAACATACAGGACAGAAATATGGAAACATGCGAATGGGAACTTGTTTTTGATGGAAATAAAGATCATTACGAATCCGAATGTGGTGGTGAATGGTTTTTTTTCGAGGGGACCAGAAAAGAGAATCG
>JAFLJU010000485.1 GCA_022712835.1 Desulfobacteraceae bacterium | reverse complement strand
GTCACCCATTAAAGCTTTCGTCAAGTAAAAAAACACCTCTCCTATAAAAAAGTTATCACTTTTTATTGTAATGCTTTTGCATCAGAATAAAATTACAAAAATATTTATGTTCGCATCTGTTACTTCTTTTTGTTGGTTTACGGTATTTTAATCCGCACCAGTCACCCATCAGGATCCAGACTTGTCGTATTCCAGGCAAAATGCTTAAGAAACACAGCCCTCGCCGCCATTTTGGCGGCCCAGAAAATCTTCAGTGCCGTATCGTGTCCAATTATAAAATTTCAAATCTTATGGTTATTAGCCAACCCCATTGTAGGTTCACGACACAGGCGAATCAAAATATATTTGTAATTCTTCTCTGTTATGTATTTGGAGGGAACAGAAGATACCAATCAAATCTGATGAATTTAAATCAACCCCTTTTCTGGTTCACTTCTGTTCCCAAACTTATTTTCTAAAAAGATATTCTACATCATAATCCACCTGGTCTCGCATTATATAATATGATGCCCTTGCAATTTTATTACTAAGCGCTTTGATTGCTACAATTCCATTTCGTTTTGCTTTTTTTCGCTGGTAAAAGCTTTGTGCCTCTGGACTGAATCGTATAGCAAAGTTTGCAGCTTCAACATAGGCCCAGGCGAGATATTTGTTTCCATTTTTTTTATTGTTTTCACCTTTCTTTTTACCGTTGGAGATTCTTTCACTTTTTACGCATCTGCAATAAGATGAATAGTCCCCGACTTTATGGAATCGCCCAATATCACCAACTTCAAGCATAATTGTGAGCCCAAGAATTTTACCTATCCCTGGAATTGTTTTTAGTCTAATAAAATCAGGTGATAATTCAGCTATTTTCATAACTTCTTTTTCGATATCCCTGATAATAAATTTCAGAAATTCTATTGTTTTAATGTTTTGTTTAGCTGTAAAGGCCAGATACAGGTCATCAAATAGCTTTTCGGCGTCTCCAGCATTTAGTTTTTTGATTGCATTCCCTGACATCCTTAATCCAAGATTTCTTGTAATCATACTTTGAAGACTTAAAATTTGGGTTGTCCTTTGCTTAACAAACAAAAGCCGTCGTCGTAATAAATCCCTCACGGGTCTTTGCTCTTTCGGATAAACATAACCTTCTGGAAGTATACCTAATCGTAACAAATGTGCCAGCCAGAAAGAATCCCACTTGTCTCCAGCATGTTTGAGACCGCTGTATTGTTGAATAGCTGCTGGATTTGCAAGGTGCATTTTGAACCCAGCGGCTTTTAAGCCATCAACCAGCCAGTACCAATTGTAAGTAGATTCAACAACTACACCGGTTATCGTTTTTTTAAATTGTTCAAATACCAGTAATATCTTTTCAAGAGTGTTTGGTAATCGTTTTTCAAAGAGCCGTTTGTCGTTTTCATCAATAATAACAATGTAATTATTACTTGAATGTAAATCTATTCCAGCGTATGTTTTCATTTGACACCTCCGAAATCCTAGATTGTTAATTAAACGTGGTTCCATAGTGTTTGCTATGGATAAGGGGGTGTCAATCTTTTCCTGGCTTTTAGTATCTACTTGTAATTATAACCTCTTATGATAATATAAATTCACTTTGCAGAGGACAGGGCAATACTGGGAAGCAACCCGAGCGCTGCAATGTGCCTACACGAATGGGGAGGACATTCTTTTGTCCTCTCTTTTCTCATTCGGAAGGCCATATGCGATAAATCCCAGGGGGTCTGGGGGACAAAGTCACCCAGCGTTAGTAAAACAAAAACGTATAGAATTTCGCATGGCCTTTATATGATTATCAAATCTTCAATGGGGTGAGGCATCAAGCGTAATCATGAAAGTACTGCCCTTGCCCGGATGACTTTCTATGGTCATACAGCCTTTCATCATCTTTATGAACTCAAGGCAGATTATAAGTCCCATACCCGTTCCCGCTTCATCTTCGGTTCCAGGAGTGGAGGGCAACTTCGTTCCTGCAAGGAGCAGATCCACCTGGGGAGGCTCCATACCCACCCCCGTATCCGTCACAGAAAGAATCACACAGGAATCCTCAATTTGGGCTCCCACCGAAACCCGGCCCGATCTGGGAGTAAATTTCAGGGCATTGGTCAAAAGATTTCTCACCACCGCCGCCAACATGTTTGCATCGGCATAGACAAAAAGATCCTCTGCCACATTCAGATCCAACTCAATGGATTTTTTAACGGCCAGAGATTTGGTGACCTCACAGGCGGTGGTAACGATATCCCTTAGACATACGGATCCGGGGTTAAACTCCATCTCCCCCTCCCCTGTGGTGATCCATGTCATAAGGCTTTCCACCAGCTCGTAAAGCGCGTTGTTTACCCCCCTAAGCTTTTGAATCAAACTTTTACGTTTGGCATCATCATATTGATCATACCGTTCGTCAAGCATTTGAAGATAAGCAAAAATCGCAGTAAAGGGACTTCTCAAATCATGGGCCACCACAGAAACCACTTTTTCCTTGATACGGTTCGCCAGTATCAAACTCTTTTTTTGGTCCTGAATGGTCAGATGGGTGTTTATCCGTGCCAGCACCTCTTCCTGCTGAAACGGTTTACAGATAAAATCCACGGCACCACATTTAAACCCCCGCACCTTGCTGTCGATATCTGCTAGCGCGGTCATGAAAAAGACAGGTATCCCTGCTGTTTCAGGCTGTTCTTTCAACGCACAGCAGGTATCAAAACCATCCATCTCCGGCATAATAACATCCAGTAAAATCAAATCGGGAAGAAGGCGAAAGGCCATGCTGACAGCACTCTTACCATCCTGGGCCACCAGGGTTTTATACCCTTCATGGTTAAGGCAATCAAATAAAAGCCCGATATTGGCGGGATTGTCATCAACCACAAGAATGGTTTTCATATCACTCTCCTTTTGGGTCCATTGCTAAAAGACCTTTAATCTCATTGATCTTAAACTGTCGGGCCAGTGTTTCAATTTTTCGTACGATCACCCCATCACCTATCTGCCCTGGGGATGCCGCAGTACACCACTCAAGGATGGCGGAAATATCTCCGTCTTCTGCCATTTTTGAAAGTTCTGCAAACTCCTGGTCTGAAAGCGTATCCAGGGATTCTCCCCCGGGCTCAACTTGCAGCACCTCTTTTTCCCAGACAAGACTTAACTCCCCTTCAAGTGCTTTGAGCAATCCGCCCAATTGGATGGGTTTTATAATCAGGCGGGCACAACCGGCTTCCAGAATCTGTGTTTCCATATCAGCATTGGTGCTGGCTGAAACCGCAATAATCTTCGGAACAAATTCTCCTGTTCCCCTAAGAATCCTTTTTGAGGCTTCGATCCCATCCATGACCGGCATGACGATATCCATCAGGATCAGATCAAACCCCTTTCCGGCACATGTATCCACCGCCTCTTTTCCATTGGTGGCTTCAAAGGTTTCAAATCCTAAGGATTCCAGGGAATCAATCAGCAGGGAACGGTTATCGGGGATATCATCCACGATGAGCACCTTCATGGGACCATGCTGACCATCAGAACGGCGATACCCCGTCACTGAGTTAAAGTCAAAATCATCCTTTTTCAGGTCCGTCTGGTCACCGGAGGATTCCAGGAGGAGATCAAACCAGAACCTGCTGCCTTTGCCCAAGGTGCTTTTTACCTGGAGTGTTCCCCCCATGAGATTGACCAACTTTCTGCTGATGGCAAGCCCCAGGCCTGTGCCTTCGGATTTATGATGAATATCTCCAACCTGGGTAAAACTTTTAAATATCTCTTCCAAAAGCGATTCAGGAATCCCTTCACCGGTATCCTCCACCGCAAACCGGATGAACCCATTCCCAAGGCGTTCCACCACAAGGACAATCCCTCCTTGGTCCGTAAATTTTACGGCATTGGAAAGCAGGTTCAAGAGAACCTGACGAATCCGCTGGTCATCCCCCATAACATAAGTTTGTAATTCCTTGGAAAAACGGCAGCCAACATCAAGGCCCTTTTCCTGGGCCTTTGACCGGGCAATGGCCACCGTATTTTGAATAAATTCGGACAGGGGAAAACGATGTACAATAATTTCCATTTTTCCGGCCTCAACCTTAGAAAGATCCAGAATATCGTTGATCATCTCCAATAAATGCTCCCCGCAGTCATGAATCACCCCCATCCGTTCTTTTTCATCCTGACTCAGGTTGGTATCAAATTTTTGAAACAGCTGGGCATAGCCCAGAATACCGTTCAGAGGGGTTCGCAATTCATGGCTCATGCTGGCAAGAAAATCAGACTTGGCTGAATTGGCCTTTTCCGCCCTCTTCTTGGCAGCCATAAGATCCCGGTTCAACCCGGTCAATTGCGAATTGGCCTTTACCAGATCAACGGTCCGATCTTCCACGTTTTTTTCCAGGGTCCGGCGATTGAGTTCAAGCTCCTTATCCCGGCTTTGAATCGTCTCGATCATATCGTTGAACCCATGTATCAGCTCCCCCATCTCATCACCGTGAAATTGACTGGCCCGAATGGAAAAATTTTTCTCACTTGAAATCATTTGAACCACTTTAAGCAAATGAAAGACAGGCCCAAGAACGAGACGCTTCAAGTAGGAAGACATAAACACGGCAATCATTATGGAAACCATTGCAATAATAAGGGTCAAAGAGGTGTACCAAAGCAAGAGTCTGTTATACCGGGTCAAATCGTTGATAAAATAAAGTTTGCCTATGATTTCCCCTTTAAACCGAACCTCCCTGACCTGATTTCTCCTGTCATCCATGGGGATATCGTGGACCCGCCGGGGAAGCAAAGAATTCTCGCCCCCGTCTGATTCGTCATTTTTTCTCACATAGCCGGCAAAAAGAGTGCCGTCTGCCGCATAAAGTCCCGCAGCAGCAACGATGTCAGAGCTTGCCTTTAAAGAAGAAAGTACCTCCTGGGCGGCATCGGTATCTCCAAAGTACAATGGAGCCACACTGTTGATGTTGATCAACTCCATCAAAACCGCAATTTCCCGTTCAAAGTTTTTCCGGGTAAACACATAATCGTTGAAGAAAAAGGTGGAACTGGCAAACAGAATACAGATCACCGAAGTGCTTATGATCACCAGCCTCTGCTTTGACTGAAGGGATAATCTTGAAAACACTTCCTGCGTATACTTTTTCATTCCCCAGCCTCCGGATCAAAATTTCGGATTTTAGCCAAGCGCAATAGGGCAGAACTGAAAACAAGCCCGGATTTCTGCTGGGCAGTCCTGTTCACGGAGAAACCGATCTGCCCTCCCTCCTTTTTAATGAAACTTAAGATTCCCCCAGCCTGGAGAAATGCGTCAGACCCTGACACCGTAAGTATGGCCTTGCGGCGATCCTGCTTTATCTGGGAATGCCAAAGTTCAAGCCTGCTGGGATCCATATAAATCATATGAACCATGGGCCCGCCTGTCCATTCATCCAGACGTACCACTGTCAGGGGCCTGCCCTGGATCTCTTTGTCCCTTAAAGAGGAGATCAACTTGAAAATTTTAGGATCACCTAGGATGCCTAGGACAAAATTTTGCTGGTCTGATTCAAATGCATCCTTGGGCCAGGTAATGAAATCGGTAAACTTAAGCAACATGGCCGCCTTTACCTGTTCAGGGGAAAAAGTACCGGCACTCAAACTATTTATCACTGGGGGGGATATAAAAAGGCAGAAAGACAACAAAACGATCCCAAGAGATCGAATCACAAGATTGATAGAATAGAACACACCGTTTAGAAAATTTTTATACAAACGCTATTCTTTAGTAAGTTTAAAGTTAATTTTTCAATAAGCCGTATACTTTACCAAAACTAAAAGGATGTCAATACGCAAACACCGGAAAAGACAACAAACCCAGGGGATTTATCTTAACATATTGTCCATCTAAAAATTTTCAAAATTT
>JAFLJU010000508.1 GCA_022712835.1 Desulfobacteraceae bacterium | reverse complement strand
GAACCGTGGGTGTGGTCCATCCCTATCCTGTTACAGAGGGTGTTGTGATTACCTTTCCGGGCAGGGCCCGGGCCAGCCAGAAGGCCACCCTGTTTTTTCGGGTATCAGGCCCCCTGGTAGGGATCCATGCCAATCCTGGTGACCAAGTTAAAAAAGGGGCTCTGCTTCTTGAATTGGATGGAAGAGATTATAAGCGCCAGGTAAAGGTGATGGAGAGCAAACTTGCCTCGGCCCAGGCAAATTTAGCAAAGATGAAAAAAGGTGCCAGGCCCGAAGATGTCCGTATTATTGAGTCCTCTCTTTCTGCGGCCAGGGCTGATCTGGCCCTGGCTGAAAAAGAGCTGGAACGCTATGATATTCTATACAAAAATCAGGCTGTGACCGAACAGGCCTACGATCGGGCTAAAACAAGCGTTCAAAGCCTATCGGCCAGGGCAGCATCCTTGGAGCAGCAGTTGCTCCGGGATAAAAGCGGGGCCAGAAAAGAAGATATAACCGCAGCAAGGGCTGGCATTGCAGAACTCATGGTCCATCTGGATATTGCCCGGGATCAGCTCAATGATACCAAGCTTTTGGCTCCCTTTGACGGGGTGGTGACCCGAAGAATCCCCCAGAACCATGAAATGGTGGTAAAGGGACAGCCGGTTATGACCCTGGATGATATATCTCATCTGGATATCCCGGTGGCAGTGCCGGAAAACCAGGTGGGGCTTTTCATGGACCGCAACCCGGATATCTTGTATAAAGTTAAGTTTCTCACAAGTAAAAATCGTGAATTTGCCGCCCGACTCTCGGAATTTAGCAGCCGGGCAGACCAGGCCACCGGCACCTATGAATTTGTATTTACCATCGCACCTGGCCCTGGTGATGTGATTTTTCCTGGGATGACTGCTGAAATAAATGTTTTGACAGGTTCTTCTCCCGAACAATCCCAGGGTCTTGCCATTCCCCTCCAATCTCTTTTGGGCGTTGCCGGAAACTCAGCCCATGTGTTTATTGTAGACCCCGGCACCCTTACAGCAATTCGTCAACCCGTCACTTTTGAGGTTTTGGCGGGTAGAGTTGAGGTCCTGGTGACAAAAGGGCTTGTCAAAAACGATTTGGTGGTATCCCAGGGCAGCGCCTTTATTCGTCAGGGAGAATTGCTGACATTTGAAAAAGTACAGGGAGCGAAATAACCCGTGAAGTTTGCAAAGGCTATATTAAATACGCGGATAATATGGGTTCTTCTCTCGGTTCTCATTGCAGGTGCAGGACTGATAACCTTCCAGAAGCTGGGGCGACTGGCCTATCCTGATTTTACCATTAAGACTGCCATGGTCTTAACTCCCTATGCCGGGGCCTCGGCCCTGGAAGTGGAAGAAGAGGTGACCAACAAGATTGAACAGGCGGTTCAGAGTTTAGGACAACTGGATTTTGTGAAATCCATCTCCCAGGAAGGGCTTTCCGTTGTCTATGTGGAGATCAAACCTGAGTTTGACGGCACCAGGATTCCCCAGATCTGGGATGAACTGCGAAGAAAGGTAAATGATATCAATGTCTATCTGCCCCCCGGGGCAGGTCCCGCCATGGTGAAAGATGATTTTGGAGATGTGTACGGCGTCTATTTTGCCATTTCAGGTGAAGAGTTTTCCCCAAGGGAACTCAAGGAGTATGCTAAGTACCTTAAAAAGGAATTGTTGCTGGTGGATGAGGTGGCCAAGATCGATATATGGGGGGACCAGACAGAAGTTATCTATGTGGAGTTTCCCAGATCAAGGCTTTCCCAGTTGGGGATTTCTCCTGACCAGATTTTTGGTACCCTGGCATCCCAAAACCTGATCACACCAGCAGGGCGCGTGAAACACGGGCCTGAATACATCCGGTTCAGTCCCACCGGGGATCTGTCCGGAGAAAAGGCCATTGCCGATATCTACATCCCGGGTGGTGGAGGCAAACTTTTCAGACTGGGGGATATTGCCAACGTTTACCGGGGGTATCAAGAGCCTTCGAAAAACAAGATGCTCTTTAACGGGAGCCCGGCCGTGGGGTTGGGCGTATCAACGGAAAAAGGGGGCAATGTGGTCCGTATGGGGGCTGCTGTCATGGACCGGATAAACTCTTTGGAATCCATGAAACCCCAGGGTATGAAGGTGGATCTTATTAACTTTCAGGCCTCCCGGGTGACTCAGTCTTTGGATGAATTCATGATCAACCTGGCCGAGGCCGTGGTTATTGTGGTAGTTTTACTTCTTTTTTTCATGGGGCTTCGGTCGGGGCTGCTCATTGGGTTTGTGTTGGTGCTCACCATTCTGGCCACCTTTGTGGGGATGTTTCTCATGGACATCACCCTTCAGTTGATTTCCCTGGGGGCCCTGGTGTTAGCTCTTGGGCTTTTGGTGGACAATGCCATTGTGGTCACCGATGTCTACCTGATTCGCCTGGCCCGGGGGGATTCCAAAACAACAGCCGCCCAGGCCGCCATCAGCTCAACCATGTGGCCGTTGCTCGGAGCCACTTTGGTGGCGATTTTGGCCTTTGTGCCCGTGGGGTTGAACCCCAGTGCCTCGGGGGAATTTTGCAGAAGTCTTTTCTATGTCATGGCCATTTCTCTGGCTTTCAGCTGGGTGTTTGCCCTGACCATCACCCCGGTGCTGTGTATCCGTTTTCTTAAATTGCCTGATGACACGGGAAAAGATCCCTATGACCGACCCTTTTACCATCGATTCAGACGATTTCTCCATGGGTGTATCCAAAAACGAGTAATAACGCTTATGGTCTTGTGTCTGATCCTGGCCATTTCCGTTGTGGGGTTCAAGGCGGTTCCCAAGTATTTTTTCCCGGAATCCACCCGAAACCAGTTTTTTGTGGATTATTGGCGGGCCCAGGGCACCCATATTCAGGAGGTGGAAGACGATATCCGCAAGATCAGTCAATACATCCAAACGCTTGATAGTGTTGAACAGGTCACCTCCTTTGTGGGGGAAGGGTCTCTGCGTTTTGTACTCAATTACAATTACCAGGCCCCCAATACAAGCTACGGGCAATTGCTGATCCAGGTGGATGACTACCATTCAGTCTCAGATCTGATACCCAAAATTCAAACCTATATTGCCAAAGAATTTTCTAATTCTGAATTCAAAGCCCAGCGGTTTAAAGAAGGGCCACCAGTCTCCTATGCCGTGGAAGCACGGTTTCGGGGGCCGGATATTGATCAAATTCGAATCGTGGCTGACCAGGCAAAAAAAATCCTCCATTCCATTGACCAGACCATGAATGTGAGGGATGACTGGCGCCAGCCAGTCAAGGTTTTAAAGCCTGTCTTTACCGAAACCCAGGGCCGGAGGACCGGTATTACCAGGGCCGATGTCAGCCAGGCCTTTAACTGGAATTTTTCAGGCCTTACCGTGGGATTGTACCGGGAAGGGGATGAACTTCTCCCCATTGTGTCAAGGCCCCTGGCCAGGGAAAGGGCAAGCGTGGATCAGTTTGCCCAGATCCAGGTGTTCAGCAAGCCTTTGAATCGCTATGTACCCGTTGAGCAGGTGGTGGAAAAATTAGAACTTGCCGAGGAACTGCCCCTGGTGAGACGGCGCAGCCGTATGCCCACCATCACGGTTCAGTGCGACCAGGCCTGGGGTCAGGCCGCTGACCTGGAGGCTGTTGTCCGTCCTTTGTTGGAGGCCATTGAACTGCCCCCGGGAGTCACCCTTCAATGGGGCGGGGAATCCGAGCAGAGCGCCAAGGGTCAGGCCTCCATTAAAGCCCTTTTTCCGATCTGTCTTCTGGGTATGTTTGTATTGGTGGTCTGTCTTTTCAATGGTCTTCGGGAAGCT
>JAFLJU010000139.1 GCA_022712835.1 Desulfobacteraceae bacterium | reverse complement strand
ATTGGACACCACGCTGGCATTGATTTTTTTAATGCCGAAAATGGATTCGGGAATTTTGATTTCCAGATCTTCTTTGACCTTGAGCTGGCAGGACAATCGTATGTTGGACAGTTTGTCCTTGCGGCTCAAATGGGCAAGTTCCGTGGGCAGGATGCTCCCCCCGCCTGAGATCACTTCGCATTTACACATGCCGCAGGAACCGGAGCCGCCGCAGGCCGAGGGCAGAAAAATCTCCTGGTTGGAAAGCGCTGACAAAAGAGAGGGGGTGCCGGAAATTTTTAGGGGGGTTTCTTTGTCATTGTTGATGACCACCGTGTGTTCTCCCTGGCTTGTGACCTTGGCTTCCACAAAAAGCAGTACCGTGACCAGGGCAAATATGACGCCGGAAAAGACCAGTATGCTGATAATATAAATCAAAAGGTTGCCTCCTTTAAAGCGTAATGCCTGAGAACATCATAAATGTCATGGCCATGAGGCCCGCAATGATCATGGTGATGCCGAATCCATCCAATCCCTTGGGAACATCGGCATACTGGGCTTTTTTGCGGATGGCGGCCATGGATACAATGGCCAGCATCCAGCCTGTGCCTGATCCTGCACCGAATACAATGGATTCCACCAGGGTATAATTACGTTCCACCATGAAAAGCGAGGTGCCCAGAATGGCGCAGTTTACGGCGATCAGGGGCAAAAACACCCCCAGGGTGGCATAGAGCAAGGGTGAATACTTATCAATTATCATTTCCACGGCCTGGACAATGGCGGCAATGACAGCAATAAAGGTGATAAATTTTAAAAAGCTTAAATCTATATCGGGAAACCCGGCCCAGGACAAGGCTCCCGGTGCCAGAAGACCGTGGTAGATAAGCCAGTTCACAGGACTTGTGACGGTGAGGACAAATATAACAGCAAATCCTAAACCCATTGCGGTATCAATATTTTTGGAGACCGCAATAAAGGAACACATCCCCAAAAAGTATGCCAGAAGGATATTCCCGATAAACACCGAATTGATAAACAGACTCAATAAATCACCCATTGTTACTCCTTATTTCCTTGCCCTTTACCGCTTTTTTGTTAACTTGGGTTTTACTTTTTAGCCCATGGATATTTTTTTTCATGGGGTTATTTTTTTTCATGGGAGATACCCGGTAAACTGTTCTTGAGCCAGACCAGCAACCCGATAATGAAGAAGGCCCCGGGAGCCAGCACCATGAGCCCCATGTTCTGGTAGCCCGCATCAAACAAAAACTGGGGGATGACGGGCAATCCAAAAAATTTGCCTGATCCCAGCAATTCCCGTAAAAAGGCCACAGAAACCAGGATCATTCCATAGCCGATCCCATTGGCAATTCCGTCCACAAAGGAATCGATGGGGTCATTGGCCAGGGCAAAGGCTTCTGCCCTGCCCAGCACAATACAATTGGTAATGATCAACCCCACAAAAATGGACAATTGTTTGGAGGTATCATAGAAAAAGGCTTTGAGTACCTCATCTGTGACAATGACCAGGGAGGCGATGATGGCCAGTTCCACGATGATCCTGATGTTGGAGGGAATCTTTTTGCGCAAGGAAGATATGAGCATGCTGGAAAATGCCGTGACCACGGTCAGGGCCACGGCCATGACAATGGCCGTGGACATCTTTACGGTGACGGCAAGGGCCGAGCAGATACCCAGTACCTGGTAAGCCACGGGATTTTCTTTCCAGATACCCCGTACCAGTATGTCCATATAGTGGGTTTTCTCTTTTAACATGACGATCCTTTTTTATGGTGTATTTATATGAAACTCCGGCCAAGGTGTTGCAATTATAAGAGTTTCATTTTTAGTTGTGGTCGGAGCAAATACCTTAGCTCCGGCCATGCCGGTTAATCGGATATTTCTTTTAAAGGGGCGCATTAATTTTTTCCCTTAGCGGTAAGATCTTTCTGGCGAAAGGTGATGGAAACCTCTTTGTATTGGGTCAGGGTGGATTTGATCCCTTCTGAAAGATATTTTCCGGTTAGGGTGGCCCCGCTGATTCCGTCCACATAATTTTCCTGGATATCTTCAGGCAGATTCGAAACTTTTCCCTTGGCTATGCCCACCGAGACAAATTCATTTTGGGAATTGAGAATTTTTTTGCCCTTGAAATTTTTCTGAAACCAGGCAGATTCGATTTCTCCACCCAGCCCCGGGGTTTCGGAATGGCTGAACACGGAAAAGCCGGATACGGTCTGGCCATCTTTCTCAAAGGCCAGATATCCTTGAATTTTCCCCCAGAGACCCCGGCTGTTGATGGGCAGGATATATCCTTGTATCACCTCATCTGTCTTGTAATAATACAGATGCAGGGCGCCTGATTCTATGTCTGGTTTCTCGCCGGGTTCCACGCCTGGGTCAATGCCAGGTGTTAGGATTTTTCCCTGGCTGTCCACGATTACCTCCTGGATATGGGTATCATAGAGGGATTTTATTTGTTCTTTGGGCAGTTTTTTATCCGGGGCAATTAGGTTGGCGGCCTTGAGAAGATTGATTTTTCTGTCCAGCTCAATGTTTTCCTGCTGGAATCCCTTTAGGCCGCCAGCGGCTGCCGTGATCAGCAGGCTGCAGATAAGTGAGACCATCAATGCAAATTTGATTACATTTATCCTGGAATTTTTATCCGGCCGCTTTTTAGATATGCTTTCAGACATTGGGTATCCTCTTTGATGTTTTGTATTTGATAACCATGTGGTCCAGCAAGGGGGCAAATACATTCATGAACAGGATGGCCAGCATGGTCCCTTCCACAAAGGCAGGATTTATCACCCGGATGAGCACGGTGAGAAACCCGATTAAAAAACCAAATGCCCATCTTCCCGGATGGGTGCCGGGAGCGGACACAGGATCCGTGGCCATGAAACAGATGCCAAACAAAAATCCACCGGCACTCAGATGATAAAGGGGGCCTGCATTGGCCCAGGTTTCCTGCCCTCCGGGAATAAGATAAAAGAGGATGGCCGTTACCATAAGTCCTGCGATTCCGCCCAGAATAATGCGGTAATTTGCGATACCTGTGACAATGAGAAAAAGGGCTCCGATAAGACAGCACAGGGCTGATGTCTCGCCGATACTGCCCGGTACAAACCCCATAAACAGATCAGACAATGAAAACCCGGCGGAAGACAAGGCCGTTGTAATGGATTGGCCTTCAACTGCCGTGATGGCAAGAGCCGTGGCACCGGAAACCCCATCCACAGCATCCCTGGCAGCCACCCAGATGTTTCCGGACATGGTCACAGGATAGGAGAAAAAAAGGAATGCCCTGGCCGTAAGGGCCGGGTTTAAAATGTTTCTCCCGGTCCCCCCGAACACTTCCTTGCCAATGACCACCCCGAAGGATATCCCCAGGGCCACCTGCCACAGGGGGATGGTCGCTGGCAGGGTCAAAGGAAACAGCATTCCGGTTACCAGGAAACCCTCGGAAATTTTGTGCCTCCGGACAACGGCAAAAAGGATTTCCCAGAAAAAGCCCACCCCATAGGAGACAAGGATAATGGGCAGCACCACCCAGGCACCCGTGAGAAAAGATTTGCCTATGCCAAATGTTTGGCCCGTGGCAACTCCTGATTGAAACCCGGTATTGTACATCCCGAACAGCAGGACCGGTACAAGGGCAATGAGGACAAAACTCATGTACCGTTTCAAGTCCAGATGATCCCTGATAAATGGCATTATGCAGGTTTTTGGGGAGGGGAAAAAGAA
>JAFLJU010000165.1 GCA_022712835.1 Desulfobacteraceae bacterium | reverse complement strand
TATGGGTAAAAAAGAGAGTTGGGAAAGATCGGTGGCCATGCTGGAAAAAGTTCAGATCCCTTCTCCGGGAAAAAGAGCCCGGGATTATCCCCACCAGCTTTCAGGGGGGATGAGACAGCGGATAATGATTGCCATGGCCCTTGCCTGTAACCCCGAGGTTCTCATTGCAGATGAACCCACAACCGCCCTTGACGTGACCATTCAGGCCCAGGTCTTGGACCTGATGCTCAGGCTGAAGCAGGATTTTCAAACCTCCATTCTCATGATCACCCACGATCTGGGGGTGGTGGCTGAGGTTGCCCAGAAAATCATTGTCATGTATGCCGGGAAAATCATTGAGCAGGGCAGTGTATTTTCCATATTTGAAGACCCCAGACATCCCTATACCCGAGCCCTTTTAAAGTCCATCCCAAAATTTGGTAATAGAACGGCAAAGGGGCGTCAACCCCTCCAGGAAATCAAGGGGATTGTCCCCAATCTTTATCACCTGACTCCCGGGTGCAGTTTTTATCCCCGGTGTAATGAGGCCATGGATATCTGCAAGAAAACCCAGGTAAACTTAACCGATCTGGGGGAGGGACACCATGCCCGCTGTCTTCTGTTGTAATTTTAAAAAAGGGAGTTGCCAATTTTGTCACCCATTCTTGAAGTAAATGATTTAAAGGTTCATTTTCCCATTAAAAAAGGTATTTTTTCACGAACAGCAGGGTATGTCTATGCCGTGGATGGGGTTTCTTTTACCCTTGATAAAGGCGAAACCCTCGGGATAGTCGGTGAAAGCGGTTGTGGCAAAACAACCATGGGGATGGCAATCCTGCAATTGGTGGAAATGACTGCAGGCAAGGTGTTTTTTCATGGGCGAGAGGTTTCCAACATATCAAAGATGCCCTTTGATGAGGTGATTGAATTTAGGAAAAAAATGCAGATCATTTTCCAGGATCCCTATTCTTCATTAAATCCAAGAATGACATTGGATCGTATCATTGGCGATCCAATGAGAATCCATAAACTGTTTGGGAAAAAGGAGATTGAAGAAAGAATTGCCTTTCTCATGGAAAAGGTGGGATTAAGTCCGGAACAGGCAGGCCGGTACCCCCATGAATTTTCCGGGGGCCAGCGCCAGCGCATTGGAATTGCCCGGGCCCTTTCCATGAGCCCGGATATCATCATCGCAGATGAGCCGGTATCTGCCCTTGATGTGTCCATCCAGGCCCAGATCATCAATCTTCTTGTGGAACTCCAGGACGAATTTAATCTATCCTATCTTTTTATTGCCCATGATCTGGCGGTTGTGGAACATATTTGTGATCGCATCGCCGTCATGTACCTGGGAAAAATTGTTGAGATGGCATCCTATAAAGACTTGTTTTTAAACCCTTTGCATCCCTATACCCAGGCGCTTTTTTCCGCCATTCCCATTCCGGACCCCCGGATGAAAAAGACAAGAATCCTTTTGCAGGGGGATGTTCCAAGCCCAAGAAATCCCCCGTCGGGATGTTCGTTTCATCCCCGGTGTCCGGAATGCTTTAAGGGCTGCAACAGCGATGAGCCAATTTTAAGGGATATGGGCAATGACCATTTTGTCGCCTGTAATTTGCATAAAACCCAATGACATAAAAAACCTGTAACCAGAACGGTGAAAACAAGCATGAACGAATTTATAATAATAGCAAACATATTCACAGGTGACCCTGAAACCCCCAATGCCCAGGCCGTTTATATACGGGGTAACCGCATTAAAGCCGTGGGCAGTATCCAAAAATTGAAAGCCCAGGCACCCCGTGATGTAAGAGTGCTGGACCTGCCCGGATGTCTGATCACCCCGGGATTGATTGAGGGGCACTGTCATTTGACCAGCACGGGGCTTTTTCTCCAAAATCTCAACCTTCGTGATATTCCTTCTCTTTCAGACTGCAGAAAGATGGTCCGCCAGGCGGTGTCAACATCACGTCCCGGTGAATGGATCATCGGCCGTGGATGGAACCATACCCTGTGGGCCGAGAATCGGGAACCTGTAAAACAGGATTTGGACGATATTGCTCCGGACAATCCGGTGATGTTGACCCGGGTATGCGGCCACAGTGTCTGGGTGAATTCAAAGGCCCTGGACATCGCCGGGATAACTGCCCAAACAGTGGATCTTCCCGGGGGAAAAATCGATAAAGATCCTGTAACCCTTGAGCCCACGGGAATCATACGGGAAACCCTAGAACTTATATCCGATCATATTCCGTCCCAAACCAAACAGCAATTGCGCAAGGCGGCCTTGTCCGCCCAAAAAGAGCTGTTGCGTTTAGGTATCACCTGTGTTCATTCCCTGGAAAATCTGGACAGCTTCAAAGCTATCAGGGAACTGGATCGGACAAAAGAACTAAAGGTTAGGGTCTACCATTCCCTTCATGTGGAAGATATTCAGACAGCTGAAAAACAAGGGTTTGACATAAATGACAACACGGATCATTTATGGCTGGGGCATGTGAAACTATATGCCGATGGATCCCTGGGTGCAAACACAGCCCTTCTCCACGACCCCTATGAAGATCAGCCGGATAATTTTGGCCTGGCATTTCTGGATTACAACGCCCTTACCGCAGGCGTTGAATTTGCCTATGAACGTGGATATGGGGTGATGATCCATGCCATCGGGGATAAAGCGGTTACAAATGCCCTTGAAGCCATCGCCAGTGCCAGAAAAAAACACCCCTGCCAGCCACGAGATCGAATTGAACATGTCCAGCTTTTCAGGCCCCAGGATTTGCCCCTTTTTTCAGACCATCATATTACCGCATCGGTTCAACCTGTTTTTCTTGCCACGGACAGAGCCACAGCCGAAAAAAAATGGGGAATAAATCGGTGTAAAAATTCCTATGCCTGGCGGACCTTAATG
>JAFLJU010000026.1 GCA_022712835.1 Desulfobacteraceae bacterium | reverse complement strand
GATAATCTTGCTGATCCGGCAAACCCTTGAGTACAGGGATGCCCGGTTGAAACAGCACCAGCCTCTTGTGTTGAATACCGATGCCATTGTGGGAACCTCTCCTTTGATGAAGGCCTGTATTGCCCAGGTGGCCCAAAGCGCATCAAACACGGCCAATGTATTAATCCAGGGGGAAACCGGGACTGGCAAAGAATTGTTTGCCAAAGCCATCCATGACAATTGTCCCCATACCAATGAAAATTATATTGTGGTGGATTGCGCTGCCATGCCCGAAGCCCTGACGGAAAGTGTGCTGTTTGGCCATAAAAAGGGGGCATTTACCGGGGCAGACACGGCATCGGAAGGACTGATTAAAAATGCAGACAAGGGTACCCTTTTCCTGGATGAAATCGGGGAATTGCCCCTGTCCGTTCAGAAGGCATTTTTAAGGGTGCTCCAGGAAAAAAAATTCAGGCCCGTGGGCAGTTCCACGGAGGTTGTCAGTAATTTTAGATTGATTTCCGCCACCAACAGAGATCTTGAGCAAATGGTTGACCAGGGGAGTTTTCGAAGAGATCTGCTCCATAGGTTAAAAACCTTTACCATCGAACTGCCCCCCCTGCGGTTGCATAAAGAGGATATCAATAGCCTGGCATTGCACTATATGGATAAATTGTGCGAGAAACATGGAATTTCCAAAAAAGCGATGCTTCCGGATACCCTCAAGGTACTGATCTCCCACGACTGGCCCGGAAATGTCCGGGAGTTGATTAATGCCATTGAAAAGGCCATTCTGTCTGAACCGGACCTGCCGCTGCTCTATCCCATGTTCCTTCCTGACCGGATCAGAGTTGCCCATGCAAACAAGGACCTGCTGGACAAAAAGGCCCTGGCTTCAAAGGATGAAGGGATGGACAATCCCGATTTCCTTGTGCCAACCCTTCCCTTTGTATCTGTTTTTTCCCCGGGCGAATCTTGGGATCATATTCCCACCTTGAAAAATTATCGGAACACTGTCCTTGAAAAAATTGAAACCGTTTATCTTCGATACCTGATGAAGTGTACACATAAGGATTTAGAGGGAGTGGCAGAAATTGCCGGTATCAGCAAAAATCGTCTCTATTTTCTCTTGAGAAAATACAATCTAAAATAAGCGATAATCGTCATCCCCCTTAGTTGTGACACAACATTTTTCTTGTGTCACAAAACAAAAAAAGTGTTGCGATACAAGAAAAGAAGATTTTTATTAAAAAATAGTAAATCGCAACATCGCATAACTTATCGTAATTATAGGCAATTTGTTTTATTATGCTTTCTGGCAAGTTCTGGTACATTTCTTGAGATATAAATTTTAGTAAGATTGAAATAATCGCTTTAGCCAGGGGACGAACCAATGAAAGTCCTGATTTATAGCCGACAGGATCATGGAATTACCAAACGCATTGAGCAGGTGATAACTGCTGTTGGGAGTGTCCGCCTGGAATATGCCAGGGATCAAAAAGAATTTAAACAAGCATCCGCTTCCTGTTTTGCCGGCGAAACCCTGGTGATTTTTTTTGTTGATGGAAAAAAAGACATGGGTTTTCTGGAATCCGTGGAGATGGACTTTATGGATATAAAATTGGTGATCTATTTTACGGGCAAAAAGACAGACCTTTTTGTCCGTGCATATAAATTATACCCCAGGGTGGTGACCGGTGCCTTTGACAGTGATGAACTTCTGCCTGCCGTGGTGAAGGGAATACTTATAAATTTGATGGAAGCAAGGGCAATCATTAATAGATGATAATTTATTTATAAATAATGCAAAGATTGAGATGAAAAGGAGGAAAAGGATGCAAAAACTGAGAGACCTGAAGTTGAGTGTGAAATTAATTGGCGGTGGGATGCTGGCGGTGTTGGTGCCTATGTTGATAGTTGGCATTATTTCCATTAAAACGGCATCAAAGGCCCTTGTGGCAAATGGAGAAAACTCTGCCTTTCAGGTGGCCAAGGGTTTGGCCGGAACAGCGGAAATGTTTATAGAGGGAGAAGTCAAATTTGCCGATGAAATGGCCCTGACCCCACTTCTGGTGGACACCGTGAACCAGGTAGCGGAAAATGGAATGGAGGCTTCCATGGCGGCCCTTGAAAAACTGGATCAATATTTGGGCGCGGTTCATAAAAAAATCGGTGGGTCCTATGGTTTGTTTTTTGTCTCAAATGCTGACGGGACAACCATTGCCGACAGTGTTGGCGGTATCCGACGAAAAAAGAAGGACAATATATCGAATAGGAATTATTTTCAGGCGGGTAAGGCCGGCCGAAGTATGATTAGTACCCCTATCAAATCAAAGGCCAGCGGGCTGCCAGTGATAGTCCTTTCCGTACCAATTAAAACCAAATCCGGAAAATTTGGCGGGGTTTTCGGTGCGGTCCTGAAACTGGACGCCCTGTCTCAAAAGTTGACCTCAGTTAAAATCGGAACAACCGGATATCCCTTTATGATTACTAAAGAGGGGATTACCCTTGCCCATCCCAATAAAGACTTTATTTTCAAACTGGATCTAAAAACCCTCAAGGGCATGGAGGAAATCACCCGGCGGATGATGGCCCAGGAATCCGGTGTGGAAGGGTATACCTTCAAAGGGGTTGACAAGGTGGCGGGGTTTGCCGCTATCCCTTCAACCGGATGGAGTCTTGGTGTTACCCAGAATAAAGAGGAGTTCATGACGGCGGTCAATGAAATGATCAAATACAATAGTTTTGTCGGGGTCATTGTCATGCTGGTTGTAGGATT
This sequence comes from Desulfobacteraceae bacterium, assembly GCA_022712835.1. Next base: position 3,191 of record JAFLJU010000026.1, on the reverse strand, counting down.
TTTGATTTTTGTCGTTTCTTTACAGATTATCAAACCCATTAATGACGCCGTGGCAGGGCTCAAGGATATTTCCGAAGGGGACGGGGACCTAACCAAGCGGTTGATAGTTTCAAGCAAAGACGAAGTGGGAATTCTTTCCACCGCATTTAATACCTTCATTGACAAGCTCCATACCATGATCACCGATATCAAGCAGGGGGTGGACACCCTATCCTCTTCTTCCACGGAATTATCCGCTATCTCCGAAGAGATGTCTGGCGGTGCGGAAAAAACAGCTGAAAAATCTAATACGGTGGCTGCGGCAGCCGAAGAGATGACCAATAATATGAATTCGGTATCCGCTGCCATGGAGCAGTCCAGCACCAACATCAATACGGTGGCATCTGCGGCCGAGGAGATGAGTTCCACCATCAACGAGATTGCACAAAATGCGGAAAAAGCCAGGTTGATTTCTCTTAATGCCGTGGAAAAAGTCAACGAATCAACGGATAAAATGAACGAATTGGGAGCGGCTGCCCAGGCCATCGGCCAGGTGGTGGAAACCATTACCGATATTTCTGAGCAGGTCAACCTTTTGTCCCTGAACGCCACCATTGAGGCTGCACGGGCAGGGGAGGCCGGTAAGGGCTTTGCCGTTGTGGCCAATGAAATCAAGGATCTTGCCAAGCAGACCTCGGAAGCCTCCATGGATATTAAGGCAAAAATAGACAATATTCAGGAAAGTTCTTCTGGCACCCTGGTCGGGATGAACGAAATTTCCACTGTTATTTCCGAAGTGAACGATATCGTTGCTACCATTGCCACGGCAGTGGAGGAACAATCTTCTGCCACAAGTGAGATTTCTGAGAATATTTCCCAGGCCTCCCAGGGAATTGAAGAGGTGAACCAGAATGTGAGCGAAAGCTCCATTGTTGTGGCTGAAATTACAAAAGATATCTCAGATGTGAACCAGTCTTCCAGTGAAATGGCGGATAGAAGCGGTCAGGTCAGCCTGAGTGCCGAAGACCTGTCAAAACTTGCGGCCAAGCTTGATGAGATGGTGGGCCAGTTTAAAGTGTAACATTTTTTTTAACATTCAGGGGCCGGGTTCTTCCGGCCCCTGAATGCTCTATCTGCAACGTCTTTGCAATATCCTTTACGTCCAATTTTTTTTCGTAAACATGTTTGCTTCCTTGACCATGGGTACAAAACCTAAAGATCGCGTATCCATAAAAAAAGTTCAGGGACAAAATATAAAAAAATTCCATAACAATCACAAATCTCATACAAATTATCAATTTGTTAATCTTCTAAGTTTTTTATAATCATACAATCCAATGGAAGGTAAACAGATCTCCTAGGCCCCGGGAAAAATGGCCACGGGGATCATAGGGTCCTGTGGCAGCACCGGATCCTGTTGCGGATAATGTGGAGGACCCATAATGCCCAAACAGGTGTACGTTTACCCTAGGATGGAACGACAATTGGAAAGCCTGGCACAACAGGCAAAACCGGCCTGCATTTCGGCGGCCCGGGCCAGGCGCATCATGGATGCCCTGGCCCTGGGGGAAGCGCCTGCCAGCGCCGGACTGCTCAAAAGGAAAACCGATAAACGGGTGAAAAACTGCCTCAAGTTTGACCTTGGCAGTGGTTTTCGTCTGATTTGTATCAGTGATGAAAACGTCATTTATGTCTTGTTTGTGGGTGATCATGACAGTGCAGACAACTGGTTGGATATCAATCGTAAGAAAAGACCACATAAAACCGAGCTTAAAATGCACGAACATCTGGTTGAGACACCGTGTGCCCGGATACCCGGAACGCAAGTGTCCATGAAAGATCCCTTTGAAACCCTATGTTTTCCCCGGATTACCCAGAAGGATCTGCGGCGGGTTTTTAAAGGGTTGGTCGGATAGAACGCTGTTTTTGCCTTATCTCTGATTAATTGTTTATCATTTGTGATCCCCCTGTTATAGTGCCGGACATGAATGGATCTGTATATTACCAACAACTTAAAATTTTCTATAATAAATGACTGCGATCTGTGATTTGATGGCCGGTCCATGGAGATGGGGTTGGCTTATCCTTTTGTGTCTCCTCGTGTGTATCTTGGGGAATCCCTGTCTATCCGACGGCTACAGCCAATCCCAATATCAAAAATTTCAGGCAAACCTGATTGATCATCGTTCCCGCCTGAATCCCCATTTCCAAAAGAAAAACCGCAGGAAGACCCGTAATATTATTGTTCATACCTCTGAGCTTGGTCTTGGTGCCACCCTTCGAGTGGTATCGAAAGGCAAACAATTTAAAAGCGGATATAAAACACCCGGGGGACACGCCCATTATGTGATTGCCAGAAACGGGAATACCTATAAAATCCTAGGTAAACAATACCGGGCAGATCATGCAGGGCTTTCCATGTGGAATGCCAGGGACAATGTCAGTGATTTTTCCCTGGGCATTGAGTTGGTCGGATATCACAACGCCCCCATTACCGATCGGCAATATCTCTCTTTGGGAATCCTGCTGGACATTTTACAAAAGGTTTACCGTCTGGATGACCGTTCTGTGCTCACCCACAGCCAGATTGCCTATGGAAAACCCAATCCCTGGTTTCATAAAAATCACCGGGGTCGGAAAAGATGTGCAAAAAATTTTAACCGTGCCAAAGCCAGACTTGGATCCAGTTGGAAATATGATCCGGATGTCCGGGCAAGAAGGTTGATGGCAGATCCGGAACTGGTCGGGGTATTTTATGGGTCCCCTTTCAAGGGACCGGCCCCGGTGAAAGATCCTGTTAAATATGGATCCAATTATATATCCAGGACCAATTCTGCCTGGTCCATTGCCGGTGGGGATTACGATGATAAAACAACGGTCTATCTGCTTCCCGACGGACGCACTCTTCCGGGGAACAGGATTAGCAGCACCATTGGCTGGAATCGTTTGCCAATAAACACCAAGGTGATTTTAAACCAGAATGTGGAACCTGCCGTTATTAAGATCCAGGCCCAGACCCCGGTAAAAATTATTTCCGACAACATGACGGCCTGGTCCCATGCAGGGCTTGCATACCGGGAGGACTCCACCATATATTTTCTTCCCTCGGGCCGGGTGTATCCAGGATCAAAAATTTCAGATTGGGATGATTTGCCCGGAAGAACCAGAATTCTGGTGGGGTATAAAGGGCCTTTTAGCATTACCCGTTCCCG
>JAFLJU010000273.1 GCA_022712835.1 Desulfobacteraceae bacterium | reverse complement strand
GGCAAATGGTTGATGGATCTTAGCTAATTCCAGCGCTTGCTTCCCCGAAACGGCTGCAAGGGTGTTGTACCCCTCCCGGGAAAGATAACGTGCAATCAAATCGATTGCCTCTGGCTCATCATCCACCACAAGAATCGTTTTCCGGTTCTCTATAATATCGTATGGCTGTGCAAAATTTAGCGATTTGGTTTGCCTGGATTTTCCCTGCCATTTTAGAGGCAGGGTTAAAGTGAAGGTTGTTCCCTTTGAAAGTTTGCTTTCAACCTTCAGATGGCCTCCAAGATTTATGGTTGCTCTGTATGCTATGGCAAGCCCCAGACCCGTGCCTTCATATGACCTGGATGAGGACCCGTCTACCTGTTTAAATTCTTCAAAAATAAAGGGCAGGTCTTTTTCTGCAATACCAATTCCTGTGTCACTAACTCTAATACAAACCCCATCATCCTTAATTTCGGCCTGAACCGATATTTCTCCTGTATTTGTGAATTTTACGGCATTACCAATCAGGTTTAAAAGAATTTGATGTACTCGTTTTTCATCACTTTGAATTTGTGGCAGACCCTGTGGTATTTCCTTGCTCAAAATCAGATCTTTTTCCTTGGCTAAAGGCCTTACACTGTCCAGAAGATCTTCTATTGTGGTTTTAATTGTAAAAAAGGATAACGAAACTTCCATATGACCTGCTTCAATTTTGGACAGATCAAGGATGTCGTTAATAAGATCAAGCAGCCGTTTACCATTGCGCTTTATAACATCAAGATATTCAATCTCATCGGCGTCCAGTTTTTGAGCAGCATTCATTTTCAACACACTGGAAAGGGCCATAACAGAGTTAAGGGGGGTCCGTAATTCATGACTCATGTTAGACAGGAACTGGCTTTTTAATCTATTGGCTTCTTCAAGCTGCCTGCCCTGGGTATCCAACTCAATATTTTGTTGCTGTAAATTGTCTGTCATGGCTTGTAATTCTCTGGCCTGGGCTTCAAGCTCCGTATTCGTGCCTTTGAGTTCCTGGGCCAACAAAATCGTCTCTTCTCCGGATATGATATTGGAAAGAGCTGTTCCTGCTCCGGTTTGGATTTGTTCCAGCAGTTTTTTAATCGCATCTGAATATTCTAAAAGACTTCCTAGGCCTATAATGCCAATAACCTTTTCCTTCCTAAGAATCGGAATGGTGACCAAACATTTTGGAAGAGCGGTTCCTGCAATGGTGTTAACGGTAAAAACCGTGTCATTAGAAATTTCACTGATATAGGTGATCTCATGGGTTGTAATCGCTCTGTCAAAGGCACCTTTCACGACACTTTCATCAAGTTTTTTCAACCGTTCCATGTCAAAGCCTGTGGAAAACACATGCTGAAAATTCTTATTATCGGAGTTGAACAGGTAAAACAGGCCAAAGGCAGATTGAGTATGATCTATTATTTTCTCAATAAATTTTTCACCAAAATCATTTACGGTTGTTGATGTCACTAATATTTCATCCAGGCTCCGCAGGGCTTTTTGCGTCGTACTATAGGCCATCATAGATTCGGCCATATCGTTGAATGTTCGGGCAAGAATACCCAATTCATCATCATTTCTTATGGTGGACCGGGCGGTGAGATCTCCTGCTTGAATTCGTTCAGCAACTTTGGTGAATTCTATAATTGGTTTTGAAAAATTTACGGCCAGCATATGTGCCAGTGCATAGGCAAACAATGCTGAAATCACAAGAATAATAGTTATATTTATCACCATTTTACGAATGGGTGCATAAATTTCTGAAAGATCCTGTTTGGCAACAAAACCCCACTGGGTTCCTGGCATATATGCATATGAGGCCAGAACATTTATCCCACGGTAATCTGTCGCCTCTACAACCCCAATATTTCCCTGGGCAGCTAGCATAGTGGGTTTGGTACCAATTTTTAGCTTCAATGGCGCATTTTCATGCCATCTTAAATCATTTAATGCCATTAAATTTTTATTTACAATCAGGGTTTCCCCTGTTTTCCCCATACCGGTACGCTGTAAAAGCAGATCATATAATGAATTTTCAAGATCAACCCGGGCCACGAGAATTGCAAATTGATTTTTGCCATTTCGCACCAGACTGCCGATTGGCAGCGCTAAACACATGGCAGGTTTTTTCAATTGTTTTGAATAATATATATCTCTGATAAAAAAACGACCGGTTTTTAAGGGCTGAATATAATATGGCTCCTGGGACACATTAAGACCTTCTGATGCTTTTTTAGAGGAAATTTCAACAATACCCGTGAGCGAATTAATGATAAAGACTTCATCATAGGCGCTGTATTCCCGTACAAAAGAATTGAGGATATTTTGGGCTGATAAAATGATTTTTTGATCCGAAATAGTCTTATTTTTACTGGTAAACACGGTTTCAAGCTGACGGATTTCAACATCCCCAGTGATAGACCCAAAATCACCTCTTCTTTCTTCAAACCAGTTGTTTAATCGTGACACCTTAAGATCCCGAATAGCGGTAAGCTTGCTATACGCTTCAGTCTTAATAGCAGTAACGCGTTGAAAAAATATAGTGCTGCTGACAATGATTACCGGAAGCAAAACGGCAGTAAAAATCCAGAAAATCATTCGGGGTTTAATTCGTTTAAATTTAATTATCCCTGTCATTGGTGATGCTCCTTAAAAAAAGATGCTATCGGATCGTACTATCGTATCGTACTATTGTATCGTGTTATTATTTCGAACTATTGGCTCGTGCTGCCGTTTTGATATTTAAATTCATCCAGTCTGTAATTATTTTTATTTGCCCAAACCATGTCCAGAATTTCGGGCGTAAATTTATTGCGTGTTTGATGCCATGACAAAGAAGCCGGGATTTTCCCAATATCTATTAAAAACATAAACTCCTGGTGAAGAGGACCATTTATTTTAATATCGTCTTCGGCAATGCCGGGGTTTTGGATCTGCCCTAAAATATCTTTCATGGCAATCGCTGCAATATCATTTATTGAAAGATTTATTTTTGCTCCAAATGCTTGTTCACCCGCAGCAAGGCCCCATTCACAGGCCAAGAGAAGGTTTTGCTTTTCTTCCTGCATCCAACTGATTGCACGGACTTGAGCCGCTAAAATGAGGGAGACAGCCCCTGGGTGTTTTTGATAAACAGTATCCAAGAAATAGAAAAAACCCAATGAAAGACGTTGGTGGATAATTTTAGCTTTTGTATAGTTTTTTAATGCCATGGTGGGGGTAGGCTCCCAGGCACAAAAAGCCATAATCTCTCCATTACTCAGCCGTTCGGGCATTTGTGTGACATCCATGGGTATCAATTGTACATCATTTTCACTAAGCCCCTCGGATGCAAGTGTCTTGATTAGGGCATAATGCGCGTTAGAACCGAATGCATATCCGATACGCTTTCCCTTCAGGTTTTCGATCAACATCTGCCGATTCGCTACAATAGAGACAAAGCCTCTCTGGATCAGTGCTGGGATTACAATGTCAAGTTTTGCGGCTGCAGTAAGTGTTGGCATATCTCCTCCAACGCCCGCATCAAGATCGCCTCTTGTCAGAAAAAAATTAAGATCGTTCCCTTTGAGAAAATCATAAAAAACAATCTTAAAACCCCTCTTTGAAAGTTCTTCTTTCAAAATGGTATCTCTCTTTAGTGCTTCCATTATCAGGCTGCTTGGCAGGTATAGAGGCTGAGTTCCAATGCGGATCGTGCGATCTGTATGGTCAAACTCATATTTTGAATAGATAGGATGTTCCCGCAAGTTTGGAGTTAAAACAAGTGGTGTTTTTCTATTTGAATCAATATAAAATAACATAACAACAAAAATGATCAGGCATCCCGCTATAAGAATTATCCAATTGGCTTGTTTCATTTGTCCCCTGTTGAATTTTTCATATAGATTTGACAACTTTTGGCTGTTTTTTGAAAATGATCATGAAATCTTCTTGTGGGCGTTTCTGTTTCTCCCCGTAACAAAAATCCGTCTTCATTGAGAGATCTGTATTATTAAGATTTTATGCTGGCGATTTTGATTTGATACCATGCCTTATACGTATAAATCAGCATAGGCTATTTATATTGTTAGTGCAAATGCATTCTTGCTTTCGAATCAGGATTTGGGCCATTCCAACCGAAATGGACTTTCCGTGGATATGAATAGGGTAATTTTCTTGACATTATAAATAACACGTTATATTGAGTGAACGTGTTCTCTTAAAATAACGTATTGTTGAAAAGGGTGGAGATGGAACAACCAAAAGGAAACCGACGAAAAGTTCAGAAGGCCCAAACCCGTGCCTTGATCTTAAAAAGTGCCAGAAAACTTTTTGAAACCCAAAACTATGACAAAGTAACTATCCGAAATGTAGCCGCCCGGTCACGGATTGGCATTGGGACTATTTACAAGCATTTTCCCAACAAGCTGTCCATGTTGGCAGCGGCCTTTTCAGATGATTTGAAAAATCGGTACCAGGAAGCCATGACCACTGTGCCTGATAACCAATCCTTCCAGACCACCTTTGTCCATATTTCAAAACAATTTTTCATTTTTTATACCACCCATTATTCCCTCTCTCGGGCCTATTTGAGCCATTTGTTTTTTTATGAACGGGAATGGCTGGATGAGATCAATGCCTTTGATGATGCCTATGCGATGAAGATGGCGGAGCTGATTCGGGCAGCCCAGGACAGGGGCGAAATCAACCCTGCAAGGGACAGCCATATTCTGGCGCTTGCCCTAATGTCTAATTATTTTTTTGTTCTGGTCAATTGCTTTTTACGTGACAAAATGACAGACCCCGACCAAATGGCCGCTTTGCTTGAAACCCTTGTTGAACAGACCCTTTTGTAATTTAAGGAGTATTGCTATGGCTTCATTAGGCTTTATTGAACCTGATCTGGATTTTATTGCCCAAGTTAACTTAGAATCAGGCGTGAATCTTAAAAAATGTTACCAATGTGCCACCTGCTCGGTGGCTTGTACCATGTCTCACGATGACCAGCCTTTTCCCAGAAAGGAGATGATCCATGCCTCCTGGGGGTTAAAGGACCGGCTCCTCGCAAACCCCGATATCTGGCTCTGTTACAATTGCGGGGACTGTTCCACACTTTGCCCGCGGGATGCCAGACCGGGTGATGTGCTGAGTACACTGAGAAAGATGTCCATCTGGGAATATTCAAAACCCGCGGCCATGCACAAGTTATTCAATGACAGCCGGAAGCTGCCATGGCTTTTTATCATTCCAGCACTGATCATCATCACCATGGGGCTTGTTACCGGCTTGATGGATCTGTCTCCAGGAGGGGAACGCATTGTTTTTGCCCATTTTTTCCCCGTGCTCCTGATCGAGGTTATTTTCATTCCCCTGTCCCTGGGAGTCGCCCTGGTCTTTTTTCTTGGCGTCAGGCGGTTTCTTAAGGATATGCAGGCCACCTATGCACGGGTGGGTAAAGCTGCCACCGGTCCCATTGATTTTAAACGGTTCTTTATCACCCTTATCACCCAGCTGCCCGCTATCATAAAACACGAACGCTTTTCCACTTGTTCCGAAAACAAGGACCGGAAGATTTCCCACATGATGGTGGCGATTTCCTTTACCAACCTCGCCTTTGTGGCCGGTGCCTTTGTTTTTGCCCTTTATGTTCTTAACAGCCACGGTCCCTATGACCAGATCAATCCGATAAAAATCCTGGCCAATGTATCGGGAATCGCCCTCATTGCCGGCAGCCTGCTTATGATCCGGGAACGAAGGGCAAACGCCAGGCAGACCAATGCCAAGCAAACCAATGGATATTTTGATTGGTATCTGCTGGGTCTTGCCCTTTTCCTAGGAATAACAGGGATGCTTACCCAGATGCTCAGGCTGGCAGATATCTCCTGGGCCGCCTATCCCATGTATTTTATCCATCTGCTTTTTGCCTTTAACCTGGTGGCCTTTCTGCCTTATACCAAGCTTGCCCATCTGGTTTACCG
>JAFLJU010000137.1 GCA_022712835.1 Desulfobacteraceae bacterium | reverse complement strand
GGCATCATGGCTATCCAGGGGAACCGATTTCTGGCAAAAGGGGACCTAAGGTTTGGGATGATGTCTCCGGAAGAGATAAACAGCATCACTTTAGAAGAAATTGTAACTTGGTTAAAACCTATCTTTGAAACCGCTCCCCTTGAGGTCTCTATTGTGGGGGATTTTGATCAGGATAGGATGATTGAATTTGCATCCACCTATCTTGGGTCCTTGGAACCCAGAAATGGTGTGGAGGCTTCAAAGGCAACCCCTGCTTCCAAGGTAACTCCTGCTAAGGTTACCGATGGTGTCTTTTTTCCCAAGGGTGAAACACTTACGCTCGCTCTTGATACAAAGATTGACAAGGGCATGGTGCGGGTCGCTTTTTTGACCGATGATTTCTGGGATATTACAAAAACCCGGAAATTATCCATGCTGGCAAAGGTTTTTTCCGAACAGCTCCGGAAAATAATCCGTGAACAGCTTGGGGAATCCTATTCTCCCTATGTATATAATAATCCATCTCTTATCCACAAGGGATACGGTGTGATGCATGTGGTGGTGAATGTGCAGCCGGAAATAGCTGATATGATTATCCAGCAGGTGGGAAAAATCGCCCGGGACTTAGGCCACAACGGGATTGATGCAAAAGAACTGACCTTGTTGAAAAAACCGCTTCTAAATCAAATAGCAGTTCTAAGACAGACCAATTCCTATTGGTTGAATTCTGTAATGGCCAATTCGTTTAAACATCCTGAAAAATTGGATTGGGCCAATCATATGGTGTCCGGGTATTCAGACATAACCCCGGATGACTTGACAATCCTATCCAAAAAATATCTCACGATGGATGAGAGTGCTCTGATTATAATTAAGCCAGAAGATGACTGATATCCCCTTGCTGTGAATTTGACTGCCGAACCGTGTTAGTGCAAACTCCCATGATGGTCTTTTTTAAAGATCGCTTTTATCGCCATTGGAGATGTCAGGAAAAAACAGCTTAAGATTTTAAGAGTTGTATTGCTCTGGCAGTTTTTCCAACTGATCCGATACATTATTTCTCAGGTAGTAGTCCAGATCAAAAAGTTGTTTAAAGCTTAAATCCGTAAATTGGACATGTCGCTTTCTAACCTTCATGGAACTGAAAGAGGGCACATTGGTGACCTCATAGTCTGAGACGACCTGAAAGGGCAAATCTCCAACATAGTAGCCCATACTGCTCAAAAAAACAGTTTCTTCTGGAATCTGGTTTTCATATTTGTCATCATTGCTCGTATCAATATATTTAAAGGAAAGTCCCGTCATACTGATATCAATGATTTGTCCCAGTTTGTGAGAATTTGGACTGATGGCAGCATATGCCCCATCTACCGCTTTATACCGCTTGTTTCTGCGTCTTTCGACTGTACGTTTTCTGCCGACCATGAGAATAATTCCTTTAAATCGTGGTTATATCAATGGGTCCAACAAAACTCATCCTGATGGTAATTGTTGCATTTTTTATGCCATTCTCTGTTTTTCAGAAAGATAAAGAAGAATTGAATACAATTGCTGGGTGCTGGGTGTCAATGATATTCAATTGTCCACTCGGAAACCGGGATCAAAAAAGGGTATTTGTACACTCAGTTTTCACTCATAAAAGAAAATTTTGGGTAAAAAAAGTTCTAAAGTAGGAAATTTATTTCTCAAGTTAGGATATTTTTTCCTCGTTGTTTTTATATTTCCATATTTAATCTGTGTCAAGGTCTGAGTCTAAAATTTTTTGCCAGGTGGATTGAATGACAGCAAAGCCAAATCCTCTGTATTGCAAAAACCTAAATACTTTTTTTTTAAAAGAGGAGGTTTCAAGATGCTGCCACAGTCGAATCTTTGATTTAACGGCTAAAAAGGCCAACTCAAGGTCGTCATATTCAATTAGCAGTTCATCGATAATATGAGGATCAATTCCTTTTGTTTTAAGCTCATACCGGAAGGCAAACAGGGATTTTGGTTTATTTCTTTTCCGATTTTCAAGATAATTCTGGGCAAACTCTCGATCATTAAGATAATTTTGATCAATGAGTTGTTGAGTAACCCTTGCTACCTCCTGGGTTGTAAAGCCCTTTTTTAACAGATAGTCATTCATTTCTAAAAGACTTCTCTGGCGGATGGAAAGGTAGCGCAATCCCATACCATACGCCTTTTTAATGAGGGTATTCATTTTCTATATTTTTTTCCAGCTCATGGTTAAATTGGCTAATTTGATCATGGTTGACTTGAGAAAAATTGAGTGACGAGTAGTAAGCGTATCAGGATGGTGTTCAATTTTAACACAGGATAAAATGGTACCCGGGAAAAAAGACTCTTTTAAATAGGAAACCGTACAATCCGTGGGAGAAAATTTAAAAAGAATCTCAGGAGGCAGGGCTTCAATGGCCCATTGGGCATAAACCGTATTGTTCACATGCTGATTTAGGTCCAGGTCAAGAACCCGGATCTTAAATTCAGATTCATGGTCATATTCTTTCAGATTATGGTCGTTTTTTATTAGTTCAGGACAGCTATCTGCCGGTTCTAATAGTGCTTTGGGAAGATGGGGGGTCAGTCGAACCGGTTTAGAGTTGCTGGCTTTAACCAATATCCAGATTCCCAATGCGGAAATCAGTTCTTCCTTGTCCTGGTTTACAATGGAAAATTGCCTGAGCTCATACAAATTTTTCCATGGAGCCCGCCAGGTTTGAATTTCCAAGGGTTCCATCCAAAGTGGGTTTCTATGTATTTTGATCTGGTATCGGGAAACCACCCATTTAAGTTGTTTTTTTGCCATATCAAATCCAGATATTTTGAACTGGTCACACTGAAGGGCTGCTGCATCCTGAAACATATTTAAAAGCCGGTCAATGCGAACCTGCCCCTTTGCCCCAATGGCGGAATAGGGCAGTTGTAACTTTTGGGAAAAAATAACCTCCAGATTCATTTTACTTTATTTCCTTAAATAGTTTATCCGGTGTTTTTATGATATCTTTCAGCATATTTATCAATCCTTTTCCCACAGAAGAAGGGTGGATGGAGGTGATATGAGGGTCTGTCATACTGCCGGTGGCTTTTGCGGGAAAAGACAGTAGTCGTCCACTTAGCATGGTATTGACAACGGGAATATGTTGTATAATGGTATCAATGGTTTTGAAGGGTGCCACCAGGCAGGTTAAATCCATCTCATCTTTTAAAGGGTCGATCCAGCCACTTAAGATCAGGGCCATGTTATCCGCATCAACAATTGCCTTTTTCAAATGAATAACACTGTCCTTTATGTCTGCTTCAATAACGATACTCTTGTATCCGATGCCTTTTTTGGTAATATCTGTAAAATGCACAATATTCAACACAGAAAGCAGGCGTGATAAAAAGGTCCATTTATAGATTCTGCCGTTTTGGGCATTCAAGGATAGGTGGCCATTCTGCCTCTTAGCAATCATATCAGAAGATGCCTGTCCGGACAATTTACAGGTAAATGAATAGGATCCATCCATAAAATTAGACTTATTAAACAGGCAGGGGAGCATATTGGAAATCTCTTGATTCTCCAGGGGCACAATTGAGAAATCAGTGGAGACCAGTTTGTCTGTTGTGCCTAAGGCTAATTCAACGACACCGGTAAAGGCAAGACCACATCTTTTGGAATTGAGAATCTGAATTTGGGTCTTGTCTTTGTCTAATTTAATCACGGCATTGATGTCTGAAAAAATCATTTTTTTATAGATCAGTTGACGGGTTTTTAAATAGATGGTTTTTCGATCAAAAAGGGGCTGATCGCCTGGGGTTTTGGGTTTGTTTTCATTTGTGAGCAATGAATCAAGATCGATTTTATCCGTAGACAGATGAAGATTAGACGCAGCATCTGTGAATAGGATTACAGGATCTCCTGCTGTAAAGGAGAGAACAAGGTTATCTAAAAAAGATCCTTTGATCAGTACTTTTTCAAGGGTTTGGGTGTTGAGGACACCATCAACATTTAATAAGGGTTGAGAAGAATCCCGATTGATGATTATCATGGCATCGGATTTGTCTTCATCCTTGATTATCAAAAGTCGGGGATATAAATCTGTGAGGTTTTTTCCGGTCAGATCAAAGGAAAGTTGCGGGCCTGATGGAAAGGAGACTTTACCGAAAAATTGGGATTCGTCTTTTGTTTGGGAAAGATTTGCCTCAAATATGTGCAAGGGCAATCCAAAGCTATCTAAAACAGGAGAATCAACAACATGGGAAAAAAAAGACAGATCGTCAATTTTGGCATCAAGGTTTTTGATTTGAATTTGTTTATCCGTTGCATCAAAAGCACCTGAAATAGTTTTAATTCCTTTTTTTTCCGGGCCAAAACCGACAGAGATATCCCTGGCTGATCCTTTGATATCAAACCGCCATTTCTTTAAATCAAAGAAGGGACCATTTAGCATAACGCTTTTGGTGATTATTTCACCGGTAAGGGCCTTGACCGGTGAAATCAGCTTCATTATCTCTTCATGAGAGTTCAGCCAGCCCATCATTTCATCCAGCTCAATTTTGGTGGGGCCTGTGGTGATTTGAAAATAGGGAGTTTGGTTTACATCAATAACAGCATTCAGATCCTGAACAGAACTGCCCATGATGGATCCAAATGAGTGTTTAAGGGTCCACTTGTTTGTTTCACGCCGAAATTGTCCTTTGTCAATGGTAATAGACGGCCAAATTGGCTTTTTTTCCATGGCAGGGATAAATCCTAAACGGACATCCTTGCCAGAGCCTATAATATCAAATTGCCATTTTTCTGGTTCCAGAATGGGGCCTTTCAATTGCCCTGTCTCAACGAAAAGTACCCCTCCCAAGGTGGTAAAGGGTGCAATCCTCTCCATTACCGGGTCATAGGATTTTAGCCAGCCCATTATTTGGGCCAGATCAATTCTGGCACCACCTGTGGTGATATCAAAATTAGGGGAGTTGCTAAAATCAATAACTGCGTCCACATTTTGAACAGAACTGTTCTTGAGGGAGCCTGCAAAACCTTTGAGAATTGCCTTGTCCGGTTCATAAAAAAAGTCACCCTTGGTGATGGTAATGGGAAATGCAATTCGATCGTAGACCCCTTTGAGTGATATGTTTTGGGCCTTCACCTGGACAAACAGCTCTTTTTGCTGGCTTTCCATTTCTAATTTTAATACCGCATCCGCCTGGCCTGCAATTTGACTGATACGGGCAAGTTCCATGGAAAAAGGTGTGCCCGGCATTAGAGAAATCAATGCCCGGGGCAGGGTGGAAAGGTCTGAATGAAGATTAAATTCACCCTTAAACGGAATATCTTCATAATTCAACAAATCCACATCCAGCCACCCCTCCTTGATAAGAGTGGTTTTGATCTTTCCCTTGTGGGTCTTGATGCGCAGTATACCTTTTTCAATAATGGCATCTCCAAAAACATTCTTGGCAATCAGAGGGGTCTGCGGTATCCGGACAAGAGCATTTTCAGCCGATCCTGTCAAAAAAAGATTTTCAGGGTTAAATAAAGTGGCAAGGGTGTTGCTTGCAAAGCCTACGGTAACATTTCTGGCAGTCCCTCCCCGTAAAATGTCAAATAATTTATTGACCACCGAGTTGGACTTGATCAGACTCAGACAGAGTTGACCGGCTTGAGTAATATCAATACTATTTCCCTTAAAGGTAATAGCTGTTTTAGAGGTTTTCGGGTCATCGGTAAAATCAATCCCAACCTTTCCCTTTGGTAGGAAAAAATAACAGGTTTTAGGCTTGCTGCTATAAAATTTCTCGATAATTGAAAGTCAAGGTCCAGAAAATTTTTTACCAGGGGTGCTCTGGGAAAGTTTTTTGCGAAAAGACGGGGGGCCTTAATTTGAACATTTCCGGTTAAAAGGCCGGTCGCATTCAGTTTCACCGCCAGAATGATTTTTTCTGATTTAACGGCATTCAGATCAACCTCTTTCAGAAAATAATTTTTGGGCAATTGATCTTTTCGGATATGCAGCCCATTCACCTGGGCATTAAAAACCAGGGACTCATTTGTATCGGACACAAGAAGGGAGCCGTCCATGGAGTCAAAATAATCGGTCTGGATATTTTTTATGAATATCTCAAGGGTGTCCTGGCTGTCGGGGAAAATTTCAAACAGTTGTTGAATCTGTTCTTTGGGAAACTTAAAATCAAAGG
>JAFLJU010000025.1 GCA_022712835.1 Desulfobacteraceae bacterium | reverse complement strand
AAAGGCAAAATACATCGTTAATTTTTAAAGGAGCAAGACAAGTTATGAACAAAAGATTGATCACGCTACTGTTGGCTGCAGGAATTGCTGTGATTTTTGTTGCAACAGGTCTCCAGGCAGGTACTGAAGTCAAAGATACCTTTACCCTGGAAACCGATGGGTACAAGAAACGCAAAAAAGCACCACCAAAATTTAATCTGGTTGAATTCACCCAGGCTAAACATGCCGTGGATTATAAGATTTCCTGTGGTGAATGCCACCATGACAAAGATGGAAAAGCCCTTGAGTTAAAAGCGGGTGACGATGTCCAGGGTTGTGGCGAATGCCATAACAAATTCAAAAAAGACAAAAAGAACAAAAAAGACATCATGGTCCATGAAAATGCCCTGCATAGAAATTGCATCGATTGTCACAAAGAGATCAACATAAAAGCCGGTGACCCCAAAGGAAGAAAAGGCCCTGCCCCTACTTCCTGTGGTAAATGCCATACAAAAATAAAAAAATAACTCTCTGATTATCCAAAGACAGTTATACTATTGTAAAAAGGGGAGTTTCCTGTGGAAATTCCCCTTTTCCTATTCAGAAGGTCGTGGAACTGCCTAAAATCAGCCAATCTCTGTCAAGCCTTGCTTTTCACCTCAAACAGACGCTCTATCAATCGGTCTTCAAACCCGGATTCCTGGGTTCTTGACAAGGGGAAAGACACCCCGAAAGAAGCTTCCACCAGACCTTGTTTGTCAAATATGGGGATTGCCAAGGTTTTTAACCCAATGGTAAGCTCTTGATCAGCCACGGCATACCCCCTGTTCCGGGTGATTTCAAGCTCTCGTAAAAATGATTTCACGTCGGTGATGGTATGGGGGGTAAGGGGGTTGAACTCAAGCATCGCTGCTATTTTTTTTTGTTCACTGGGATTCATGAAGGCCACAATAGCCTTTCCCAGGGAAGTTGCGTGTATGGGAAGCCGAGAGCCTGTTGAAAGGTCAATGTTCACCACATCGGAAGAAAGTAGTCGTTCGACGGCAACGATTTGATTACCCTCCAGAATCGCACAATGGGTAGTAACATCCAGATCATCCCGGGTGATTTTCATATGGGGCATCAACCGATCCCGGATGCCCATGGATTCAAAAACCCACCCCCCGAGCTGAAATGCTTTGGAAGTCAGCTGAAACGTCTTAACTGTCTCATCCTTTACCATAAACCCAAGTTTTGTAAGTGTATAAAGATAGCGCCTGGCCGTTGGCAGATTCATCCCATTGGCTCTGGCCATTTCAGTCAAACTCCACACCGGTCGGTCCTTTGTAAAACACATCAACAAATTGAGCCCCTTTGCCAGGGAATTCACAAACTCCCGATCTGAACTATCTTCCATTTACCACTCCTTATGACCCGCCGGGATTCTTAAAAACCCACTACAACCTGTGAAAAATAGTATAACCTGATACAAGCCCGGGAAAAAGTAAAGTGCTTTTTTAAAAAAAAGGCTTGACGGGACTGGAAGAGGATTGCTATTTTACAAGAACGCTATGCAATACACAGTAATGCATAGCATAATAACTAAACCCCAAACAGGAGTGCTTCCAATGTCAGCAGGTTTTGTATTTATAGGCGGTATCAGTGGTGTATTTTTCGGCATGACACTTATCTATCTGTCCATTAAAATAACCGCTTTGATAACGGACCGGTTTCCCGGAAAATCAAAGGAGACCCCATCATGATCGCCCCTCTTTCTGCATTATTTAAAACCACCGGATTCATTCACCTGACACCCGGCATGATTTTCATGTGGGTCATCGGGTTGGTCCTGATTTATTTGGCCATAAAAAAAGAGTATGAACCTCTGCTGTTGCTGCCTATCGGATTTGGCATCCTGTTGGCAAATCTTCCCTTGACCGGGTTGATGACCCCGGAACACGGTTTGTTATGGAAATTCTATGAATATGGAATCCATTGGGAAATAATTCCGCCGGTTATTTTTTTAGGTATCGGTGCCTTTACCGATTTTGGTCCCCTTCTTGCTAACCCCCGCCTTATTTTCCTGGGGGCCGGTGCCCAGGCAGGGGTATACTTCACTTTTTTTACTGCCCACGCCATGGGGTTTAATATCATGGAAGCTGCCACCATTGGTATTATCGGAGGCGCTGACGGACCCACCACCATATTTTTAGCCTCAAAGCTTGCTCCCCAGCTTCTCGGGGCCTGTGCCGTGGCAGCCTATTCGTATATGGCAATGGTTCCCATTATTCAGCCTCCTATCATGCGGTTAATGACCACCGAAGCTGAGCGTAAGATAAGAATGAAAAAAGGCAGGAAAGTTAGCAAACGGGAAAAACTTTTGTTCCCCATCATTTCCACTTTTTTAATCATTCTGCTGGTGCCTGCATCGGCCCCCCTGATTGCCATGTTAATGCTGGGAAATCTTTTCAGGGAGTCCGGGGTGGTGGAGAGACTAAAAAATGCCGCCCAAAATGAATTAATGAATATTGTTACCATTTTTCTTGGATTACCCATTGGCGCCACCATGAATGCCCAAGTTTTTCTACAGCCCAAAGTACTCTTCATATTTGCCCTGGGCCTTTGCGCATTTATAGTGAGTACTGCCACCGGAATATTGCTGGCAAAGGGAATGAATCTGTTTTCCAGCAACAAAATTAATCCGTTATTAGGAGCTGCTGGTGTATCAGCTGTTCCCATGGCTGCCCGGGTGGTTCATAAAGTTGGTACCCAGGCAGACAAACAAAATTACTTGCTTATGCATGCCATGGGCCCCAATGTGGCGGGGGTGATCGGTACCGTTATCGCAGCGGGAGTATTTGTGACACTATTGGCACCTTGAAGCAAAAGATATCGAATTATTGGCACGCTCTACGCCTCTGGCATTTTTGCAAAACAAGAACATATGGTAAGATCCATATGATACCTAATACTAAAAAACTTTAATTGGAGAAAACAATGACCACTGAAATATTTGCACCCCTAACCGGCAAGATTGTAAAAATCAACATCAAACCAGGAGATTCTGTATTTGAAGACCAGGACATCCTTGTCATCGAGGCCATGAAAATGGAGACTCCCATCTTTGCCCCCTGCGACGGCGTCATTGAGAAACTGTTAAAAAAAGAAGGGGACGATGTTGAAGAAGATGATTTGATAGCGATAATGAAATAAATAATGGAATAAAGAGATCCCTGATTTTTCAGAGTTCTCAAAATGCCATTGGGCGCCAAAAAATGACAGATAGGGAGTTAGGCTAAGGAAGAGAGGGCATAATTTTTAAGGCGGAAATATTCTTTCTCAAAGTTCTCTAATGCCTGGATACTGTTTATAAAGTCATTTGCCAGCCCCATTTCTTCAAGTAATTTTGCGGCTTTTGATAAATCCCCGGCATTGAGATTGGGGGCCCCTCCCTTTATGGAATGGGCTTCCAAGATCAATAGGACTTAAAAAAATGAGTATTTCTAAATATCCCTCCACCGTCCTCATGCCTGCCATTGAAAAGCCTTACCCCTCACTTCTTGATTTTTTGACAAAACGGTTCCCCTCCATTGAAAAGGAAATATGGGAAGCCAGAATACTTTCTGGAAAAGTATTGTCTGAAAATGGGGACCCGATTACCCTATCCATGGCCTATATACCCTTAAAAAGACTATTTTATTTCAGAGAGGTAGAAACAGAACCCGTCATCCCCTTTCCTGAAAAAATCATCTTCTGCAATGACAACTTATTGGTGGCCTGCAAACCCCACTTTCTGCCAGTGACTCCAGCAGGGCCCTATGTGAATGAATGTCTGCTGAATCGTTTAAAGAAAAGAACCGGCAACCCGGAGCTTTCTCCCATCAACCGGATTGACAAGGATACAGCAGGCCTTGTTCTGTTTTCAATGAACCCGAAAACCCGTGGGTGCTACCAGGCATTGTTCATGAACCGGGGAGTCACAAAAACCTATCATGCGTTGGGCCGATATCCTGGAGACCAACAAAAGACTTCCTGGACCATTGAAAACAGAATCATCCAAGGGGATCCCTGGTTTAGGATGAAAACCGTCCCTGGTAAAGCAAATGCGATTTCAAAAATATCTGTTTTGAAAACCAATGAAAACAGGGCACTTTTCAAATTAGTGCCCATCACCGGAAAAAAACACCAACTTCGCCTGCATCTGAGTGGGTTAGGATTCCCCATTCTTAACGACAGATGTTACCCAAGGCTTTTACCCAAGGCAATCTTGAATTTTCACTTGCCTCTTCAGCTTCTGTCAAAAAAAATTGGCTTCAAGGATCCCTTGTCGGGCGTTAAGGTTAGCTATGAAACGGAACGTCAGCTTTCTTGGTAATTCAAATTATTATGGGATTTTACAAAAAGAAAGGGCCCGCTCAATCCATTCTATTTTTTGAGTGAGGCCTTATAGGTCCTGGCCTTATTGACCAAGGAGGGTGCCCAGGAAACAGACCCCAATGCATGGATATGGGTATAGGTGCCAAAGGTGTTGTCCTTGAAAAATCCATCTTTTTTCTCAAGTATCCCTTTGCCTCTTTCCATTCGAAAGGCCATCTCATGATCCTGGTAGTCGATGGAAAGGATCTTTGAATATCGGAATTCATGACCCCTTAAGACCTCCCCTTTTTTGTAAAAAGGATTGTCATGGGACACCCTGACCCGGGTGTAGCCATGGCCCTGGGGCTTGAGCGACAGACCAAAGCGAATGGGCAGGATACCTGTCATGGGATATTCGATCCCGGCAAGTTCTATACTTTGACCCAAAAAAATCAATCCCCCGCACTCCGCATAAATGGGCAATCCTTTTTGGGACAATACCTTAAGCGCATCCCTGAAAACTTGGTTTTCAGACAGCTTCCGGGCATGGGTTTCGGGAAATCCTCCCCCCATGTAAATGGCATGAACTTTTGGTATCCGCTCTTCTTCCAGGGGACTGATATAGACTATTTTTGCCCCGAGATTTTCCAGGGCATCCAGATTATCCGGATAATAAAATTGAAAGGCCGAGTCCCTGATAATACCGATGGTCACCGGATCAGCTTCATTGGAATTGGTTGTTTGCAGAACGGGAGGGAGGTTATCAGATGCCATGGTACTGATATTTAAGCTGGTATCTAAGCTGGTTTCAGAATGGGCATCAAAGGAGGTCACCGTCTTGTACAGATCATCCAGGTCGATATTATCTCTTGCAACCTTCGCTGCTGCCTCAACAGCCTTTTCTGAAAAACCATGTTCTTCAGATGTGACCAGCCCCATGTGACGCTCGGGAAAATCTTCGGCGGCAAGTTTGGGCACGGCCCCGAAAACCGGGATATTACAGAACCTTTCAATATTGTCCCGCACTTTCCCTTCATGGCGTTTTCCTGCCACCCGGTTGAGCACCACCCCGCAAATATGAATCTGCGGGTCAAACTGCATACACCCCATGAGCAGGGCCGCCACAGTGCGGGTACTTTTGGTGCAGTCCAAAACCAGCAGCACCGGCAGATTTAATAATTTGGCCAATTCCGAGGTGGAGGTGGATCCTTCTATATCAATACCGTCATAAAGGCCTCTATTGCCTTCAACCATTGCAATATCAGATCCCTGGGAATGAATTCTATAAGAAGACTGGACAACCTCGGGGTGACACAAAAAGGTGTCCAAATTATAACAGGGACAACCGGCTGCCCTGGAAAGCCAGCCGGCGTCAATATAATCAGGTCCCTTTTTAAAAGCAGAGACGCGGATTCCTGAGCTTTTCCACGCAGCCGTTATTCCTAGGGAAATAATTGTCTTGCCTGAGCCACCTCTGAGTCCTGCAACCACAATTCCCGGTATTTTTTCCCTATTCGCCTGCATGGATTCTATATCTTTATTCTTATTCTTATACTTATTCTTATTCTTCGCCTTCGGAAGCATGCTGGATACCAACACCCTTAAGACCATACATGGTGGTACTTCCGGAAGACCAATATTCCAACTCACCGGTTTCAACCATTTTGTTGACAACTTTTTTGATCATTCTAGGTTTGTCATCGGGAAAAACCTTATAAAAATCTTTCAGATAAAATTTGGTTTTGCTTTTGGACTTTTTTGTAAGAAAATCCACAACAGCTTTTGTTGCTGCTTCTGTATTATCAAGTAGATCACTCATGGTCGTACTCCTTTGAAATCAAATGGATGAGCCGGAGCACACAAAGTGCACTCCGGCTTTATCATCATATGTAACAGGTATAGTTCAATAAAGGATCTTATTAGAACTTAAACTGAGTTGACTGACGCCAGCTCATGTATGCCTGCTGACGGAAATCATCAATGAGATGATGTGTGAAAGGAAGCTCACACACTTCAAAGAATTTTTCCCATCCAATTCTATCAGCCCAGTCACCCAGACGTTCGTATTTGTTGGCACCATTTGAATATGCATTAACCATTTTGTTAATCGCATCTGTCATGGAAGGCCATCTAGGCATTTCATTGGGCAGAAAGGCAACAACAACTTTAGAAAACTTGGGATCAGAAATTCTGTTGGAAACTTTACCACCCGCCATCAGAACAATACCATCACCTTCTGTATCAGCAAGGGGCAAGGAAGGACACATGGTGTAGCAGTTACCACAATACATGCATCTTTCGTTTTTAATAGCAATTGATTTCACTTCAGTTCCGTCGGCCAAGGTCTGTTTAGACGGTTTTAGTGCTGCTGTAGGGCAGGAAGAAACAGCCAAAGGAATCTCACAAACTTTATCAAGATATTCATGATCAAGCATTGGCGGTTTTCTGTGATATCCGAGGATGGCGATATCAGAACAATGAACCGCACCACACATGTTCAAGCAGCAGGCCATGGAAACTCTCAGCTGTGCCGGAAGTCTCTGGTCCTGGAAATCTGCAAACAACTCATCCATGGTAGCTTTAACAGTACCGGAACCATCGGTTGCAGGTGTATGGCAATGGATCCATCCTTGCGTATGAACGATGTTTGTTATACCGGCACCGGTTCCGCCAATGGGAAACTTAAAGGAACCACCGTCAAATTTTCTGGCAGCCAGATCATTTTTCAAAGGTTCAACTTTGTCCTTGGAATCAACCATGAACTCAATGTTGTTACGGGTGGTAAAACGAAGATGACCGTCACAATGCTTATCAGCAATGTCACACATTTCGTTGATATGAGTTGTGGACATCAAACGGGCGCCACCCACTCTTACGGTATAACATTCGTCTCCTGACTCAGCGACATGAACAAGTACGCCGGGCTCGAGGATTTCGTGATGAGACCATTTACCCTTGTTGTTTTTGATAACAGGAGGGTAAAAATCGTTATGGTCTTTCGGACCGATGTCAGTGATTCTATTTTCCATCGGCTTGGCTGGATTATAACCAGTAGAAATAAATGCCATTATAATTCTCCCTTCTTATCTTTGATGGTGTTTTCTGTATTCGTCAACGTCACGTTCCCAACCACCCTCGACTTCATCCTCTTTCCAGAAGATATAGGGGTTGGTTCTCGGATATTGTACGTGCTGAGGAGCAGCTTTGATACCAGTTACTTCAAGAAGTTTCTGGAAACCCTGACGCATGATCAGCTCACCAAGTCTTTCACGGTTCTTGCCTTCTTCCATCCACCAATCCCAAACATTTTCAATGACTGCTGTGATTGCTTCGTAATCATTGTCAGGATTAACTTCGATAAATGGAACCAGCAGAGAACCCATCTGGGCACCATCAAGGATGGGTGCTTTTGCACCAACCAGAATGGAACAACCGGTTTCTTTACCGATTTTAAGTGCTCTTGGCATTACATTGATACAATGCATACAACGGGTACAATTGGAATTATCAATGAAAAGTTTTTTGTTTTCAAACTTCATGCATTTTGTGGGGCAAAGGCCGGTCACTTCTTTTTCGATATCAAATGGGCCCCAGTCTTTGGAACCACGGAATGCGCCTGCATTTGCAGGATAACCATCGGCACATTCAACATATTTATTAACAGCATCCTGATCGATACGGATATCATCTTTCCAGGTACCGATAAAGGACATGTCGGAACGTGCAATGGAAGCTACGCAGCAGTTTGAGCAACCATCAAGTTTAAATTTAAACTTGTAGGGGAACGCCGGACGATGGAGTTCATCCTGGTATTCGTTGGTCAAAAAATAAACCAACGCATTGGTGTCGTAACATGCATATTCACATCTGGACGAACCCAAACAATCGGCAGGGGTTCTCAGGTTGGAACCGGATCCACCCAGATCCTGGCCCATGTCATGGGTCAGTGTATGGAAGATTTCTTCCAGCTGGGGAGTTGTGGTACCCAGGAGAATGATATCGCCTGTGGCGCCATGCATATTTGTAAGACCGGAGCCTCTGAAGTCCCATAGTTTGGTCAGGGTTCTCAGGTATTCAGTCGTATAATATTTACCAGCTGGTTGATTAACCCGCATTGTATGGAAATGTGCCACACCAGGGAAATTCTCGGGCTGATCGCAGTATCTACCGATAACACCGCCGCCGTAACCGAAAACACCAACGATACCGCCATGTTTCCAATGAGTTCTACCATGTTTGTAGGACAGCTCCAGAACACCCAGCAGATCATCTACTACATCCACAGGAATCTGGTATTCAACACCATCTACATTCTTTGCTCTGAACTCGGCCTGTTGTTTCAAGTCCGAGACAAAGCTAGGCCATGGTCCGGATTCCAGTTGGTCCAGTAAAGGAGTCTCATGTTTTGCCATTTACTTACCTCCGTTAATAGTTAATTTACACTCAATTAATGAAAAATTTTTCCAAACTTCTCATTCAATAATCTAATTTCCTGTCATTTCAAATAGTTATTAAAACGTCCCCATTTGAGAATGAACATCTTAAGCAAAATAACATTGCAGATATAGAATTTCTATTTCCACATGTCAATAAAAATCCTGTGATTTAGCTGTTTTTAAACAGAGAATGGACACAGGCACTGTGGGACTTAAGATGCGCCTGGGCCATGGTTCGCTCAGATACATTCCCAGGCCATGCATCCATCAGATTTATCAGGATCGCCTCTATCTGTTCCCGGCTGAAACCCGCCATAAACCCGATAAAAATTTTTCTAAGCCCTGGTGCTTCTTCTGGGAGTAAAGAGGAGTCTGGGTTATCCTGGGTTGCGCTTATATGTGATTTGTCATCCAACCCCCGGAGAAAGCCCGTGATCGTTGCTTCCAGGACACTTTCTCCCAGAAAAGCCAAAGAGCCGACACCGTCCAGCCGATCCATCTGTGCTCTCAGGGTTAAATTCAAAAAAAAGAAAAGCAGGGAGGGCAAGATATGGCCTCCGGGCTCTGCCTCTGGATCAAATTCCATCAGGGACGTATATCCGCGCACGGTAATCAATTTAACTGCATACCCTTCTGGCAAAATATTTACAACAAAATCACCGGCAGCATGGTGCCAGGGAAAAATCTGTTCTCCGGTATCCAGGTTATAATAGATTGTCAGAATGTAGGCAATTTGTTCATAAATGCCGGCTGCACTTTCCAGGGATAGATACTCAACCTCTCCGTTTGATGCCCAGACAGCGATTTTGGGTTCCCCGTCCCGGGTTGAAATATGAAATTCTTGAAACCCTTCAAACCATTCCCCCAGGAAAAACCCCACCTTCTGATCTTCTAAACCAGAATCAATTGGATTGACCTTTTCGAAATTTGAAATTTTAAAGTTCTGGATTCCCGCGGCAAAAACCTTAGGGGTGTAAGAACCTGCCGATAGCTTTTCAAGTCGGTCCAGCAATTGGTATTCCGTTTTGATCAAGGCAAGTCCGGGCCCTGAAACTGCTCCGTTCAAGACCAGGGAAACAGGGGGCCGGGTTTGGGTAAAAACCTTTACCCGAAGGGGGTGGTAAAAAACGCCATGTTTTTCAAGATAGAGCTCCACCGAAGAAATGGAAGAATAATCCTGTCCTTTGTCTGCGATGGCGGACAAGGCGGTTCCCAGCACATGGCAATCCCCATTTTCCAAAAAAGTTCTGGCAGCCGTAAAATAGTCGCCAATGGTCGGCTCCGACCCTGGTGATCGACCAGAAATCGGAGCATTTTTTGAAAAATCTAAACTATTGCCTGAAAGGAGCACGGACCACAGGGAGCTACCAGGGGAGATTTGCCCCTCTTCCCCTGGAATAAAAAATTTAAAGCAGGGGCCGATACTTATGCCTTCCTGTGAGGAGCAAGTTCTGCCAAAAGGGCCGGATCCACTTCAAATCCTAATTTCAGGGCTTGATCGCAATGGATGATAGCCTTCTCATATTCTTCATTTTGCAGATAGGCCACGGCCAGGTTGTTATGGGCAATTGGAAATTTGGGCTCAACATTAAGGGCTTCAAGGTTGGCTTTGATGCCTTCTGGAATAAGACCTTTCATGAAATAAGCCGTTCCCAGGGTGGTATAAGCCTGTACAAATTTCTGGTTATGAACAATGGCCTTTCTTAGATTTTTTATGGCCTTGTCCACTTTTTCCTCATCTTCCTTTCCATCCTTACCATCCACAAGCTGAAGCAGCACATAGGCCATATTGCTATACCCTTCTGCAAATCCAGCCCGGGCTTTTGTGGCCCGATCGTTAAACCGGTAACACCCTTCCAGATCTTCTCTCTGGAGACAGATACCGCCCAGAAGCACATAGGCTTCGGCCAGGCTTGGGCTGCAATCAATGGCATCAAGAAGCTCTTTTTCCGCATCCACATACTCCTTTTTCCCCATGAGTGCCACGGCCAGGTTATAATGGGTGGCACCGCATTCATCATTCCGGGACAATTGATGCCTTAAGTTTGATATCTTTTCGTCCACATTGTTAGGCAGATGACTTTGATCTTGTGAGTCTGACATATATAACTCCTTCATATTAAATCTATTTTTGTGTTGTTTTCTCTTAGAAACCTAATATAATAGTGTCCTCAACCCAGGTGTCAAGGCATTTGATTCGAATAATATATCTTGAACCCGCTTCTCACTTGTGATAGCACCTGATTTTAAAACAATCCTAACCTAATAAGGTTCACTATTTTTTACACTGCAGGAGTAAGTCGTTATGGAACAAGGATGCTATACCGCATTAATCACCCCGTTTAACAAAGCTGGAGAGCTTGACCAACAAGGTCTCGAACAGCTTATTAATTTTCAGATCCAAAATGGCATCACCGGAATATTGGCAACCGGGACCACAGGGGAAAGCCCGACATTCAAATGGAAAGAGCATGACCATGTCATTGCCCTTACAGCCAAACAGACAAAGGGAAGTTGCCTTTGCATTGCCGGAACCGGCAGCAACAACACCGAAGAAGCCCTTATGGGTGCCAGCCATGCAGCCAAGGAAGGGGTGGATGCCATCCTCATGGCAGACCCCTATTATAACGGCCCCTCTTCCCTGGAAATCAGAAAAGAATATTATGAGGTGGTGGCAAAGAAATATCCGGACACAGACATCATTCCCTATATTATCCCTGGCAGAACCGGTGCCCAGATGCTTCCCCAGGATCTGGCCATCCTTGCAGATAATTGTCCTAATATCACCTCGGTGAAAGAGGCCACGGGCAATTTTGACAACATGAAGCTCACCCGAAAATACTGCGGAAATAAGTTTAACATCCTGTCAGGAGATGACGCACTGGTCTATGAAATGATGACCCATCCTGAAATAAGCGCCGGTGGTTCCATTTCTGTCATGGCCAATATTGCACCCAGATTCATGACCCAGATGGTCACTCTGATCAACCAGGGTAAAAAAGAGGAAGCCCTAAAAATTCAGAACAAGCTCAAACCCCTTCTGGACCTTGTGGTGGTGACCACCCAGGAAGAGACCCCAAATTACGGACCTGTCAACTGCCGGGCAAGAAACCCCTTGCCACTGAAAACCATGATGCAGCTTTTGGGCATGCCCTCTGGCCCCTGTAGAAAACCATTGGGAAAAATGACAACAATGGGATTTAATATTGTTCTGGAAACCATGAAGCAGGTCCAAGAAGACACGCCGGAAATATTTAAACCCATTTCCGACTTTTTCCAGGTGGACATTGATGAAAGGCTTGCCAACAAAACATACCAGGAAACGCTCTGGTATAATTATTAGCCAAATCAGTCTCGGCCGAATGGGTTTCGACCGGATAGGTTTCGGGCAAGGCTATATCGAGGTTTAATCCTAAAAAAAAAGAGGGGATACACATAGTGCATTCCCTCTTTTTTTAATATCCATCAGATTAGGTTGCTTATAGATTAAGTTGCTTATTTTTTAACTTTAAACTGTTCCGGGGCTGTCTGGAAAAATGTTGCATTCAGCCATTCAAACCCGAACTGAAGCAACTTGATTTCATCAGCCTTTATTTCTTCAACTTTTTTGGCAGGAATATCATACCGTGTGAGGAATGTACTGTTAAAAACAAAATCCTTAAATTTATCGATATTATAACAGACCATGAAAAATATTTTTTTACTCTCTTCGGAAAGCCGCATGTTGGCAGGGAGTGATTTTTTCCGGACCATGAGATCCAGCCAACCGTCATTCACCTCATCCCGAAGATCAACACCCTGGTCTTCCCGCCACTCGGCCACAGTCCATTCTTTATCTTCTTCAAACCCCAGGCAATGGGCCTCTTTGACGGTAAAAAAGAATTCATCTTTTTTGCCCTCTTCTCCTGAGTAACTCAACGATCCGACACCCAGCGGGTAATACCGGCAAGTGGTGGGTCGATCTTCATAGATGGCACACCCCTCCTTATCATCAACAAAAGGACAGGATTTTCTGTCGTCATCCAAAAGTTTCAGGGTCACCACGGGCATATCTGCTTTTTCAAGCATCTGGGGGTCGGTAAAAGCTGCCAGAAACTCATCGGAGGTCAGGTCCAGTTTTTTACGCATGGTCAAAAGATCATAGGGGGTCAGCATGATATCAATGCCCCGGCAGCAATCGGTGAAACATTTCACCCCTTTGTGGCATTTAAACTTGAACCGGCTTTGCAGGCTCATCTGCTCAGGTGGTATTTCAGATGTTTTCTTTATCTCTTCATTCATTGGGATAGATCCTTATCGGTTTATAACAGGTCATTTAAAGATATGGACTATACAAAAAAGGTATAATAATGTCAACCGGATAGAGAACTCGGAGAATCAAGAAAGGCCATCTCAGATCCACTTTTTCCCTACAAAGCAATTGATTTAATTACTCGATTTTGAACCGAGCAACAATATTGTTTAATGCGTCAGACAATTTTAATACCGGAACACAAAATGTTAAGTCCAATCCCTATAACCTTAGAAAAATTATAACTCCAGGAAAATTAAACTTAAGACACTGTAATAATAAAAGATAATAACGATTTTTAATTTCGTATAGTTCTGCAGGTTATACCCCTTTGAATCGTGATTCTACCAAGGAAAATTTCAATTAAATTAATGTTTTCAGTGCTTTACCCTATTGGTGTTTCTTGTGGCACCAGAATTGCTCTTTAAGAGATCACATAGGTATTGGTACCATGCTGTAGCCGATAGAATTTTCTTACTAACCAAAACAATTAAGGAGAAACTTTGATGGTAAATGACATTCCAAAAAAACACACGGGGATCTTTAGCTGGTATTTTCAAACCAGCTTACTTATCCGAATATTCGTAGCTTTGGTCTTGGGCGCCATTGCCGGACTCGTTATAGGCCCGGAAATAGCTTGGGTCAATCCACTAGGGGTGATTTTCATTCGTCTTTTAAAGATGATTGTGATGCCAGTGGTGATCTTTACCTTGGTTGTTGGTTCTGCAAGCATCCATCCTTCAAGGTTGGGACGAATTGGTGTTAAAGCTTTGGCTTTTTATGTACTTACATCTGCATTTGCCGTTGCCATCGGGCTCTTATTTGCAAATCTATTCAGTCCAGGAGAATCCCTTGAGTTGGCCGGAACAGCCGGTGCCATAGGAAGAACACTGCAGACGCCCTCGCTGGTTGATACCTTTATGAATATTATTCCAACCAACCCGTTTAATGCGATATCGTCTGGAAAAATTTTGCCCACTATTTTGATCTCCATCATATTTGGTATGGGAGTTTCCCATTTGCGGGAGAGTAAGGACGAGCGAATCCAAAATGCTGCCAAAACTGTTTTCTCCTTTTTTGAAGGCGGTGCAGAAGTTATGTACAAAGTTGTCGGCTGGGTTCTTGAATATGCCCCCATCGGTGTTTTTGCACTGATCGCTGTCGTGTTTGGCAAGCAAGGCGCCCAGGCATTTGGCCCCTTGGCAATTGTAACCATTGCCGTATATTGTGCATTGTTCTGTCATGCATTTATCGTCTACGGCGGATTGTTAAGCATATACCGAATCAACTTTTTTAAATTCATACTTAACGCAAGAGCTGCCGTCATCACTTCCTTTGTAACAAGAAGTAGTGGGGGAACCCTGCCTGTCACAATGGAAGTTGCCGAGGAAAAAATGGGAATTTCCCGTGGTGTCTATTCTTTCACATTGCCTTTAGGCGCAACCATTAACATGGATGGTGCCGCCATTTACCAAGGCGTCTGTGCTATTTTTGTAGGACTTGCCATTGGTTTGCCGCTAAGTTTTGAACAACAATTAACGGTTTTAGTTACAGCTGTACTGGCTTCAATCGGATCTGCAGGCGTACCCGGTGCCGGTGCTATTATACTTCTAATGGTACTCGAATCGGTTGGGCTGAAAGTTGAGGCCGGTTCTGCGGTTGCAGCAGCCTATGCCATGATATTAGGCATTGATGCGCTTTTAGATATGGGTCGAACTGCCCTGAATGTTACCGGAGACCTAGCTGTAACATGTATTGTTGCCAAAACAGAAGGAGAATTTAATGAAAAGATATTTAATGGTGAAGAACAATATATCGATTCACCACTCACTCCTGTTGTCACAAGTGATTAAAAACTATAAATTCATTCTTGAGGAGTTTAATATGTCAAAAAGAATTATTGCAACAAAAGATGCACCTGCTGCCATTGGTCCGTATTCCCAGGCGGTGGCGACTGAAAAACTTGTTTTTACATCTGGCCAGCTGCCCATTGATCCTGCCACAGGTAAAATACCGGAAGGATCCATAGAACAAAGGGCTCATCTTGTTTTCCGGAACCTTCAAGCCATTGCCCAAAAAGCTGAAACAAACCTGGACAATGCCATCAAAACCACACTATATCTTACGGATATCAATGACTTCCAAGCGGTGAACATAATTTATGCAGAGTATTTTAAAGAACCGTTTCCAGCACGAAGCGCCTTCCAGGTGGCAGCTTTACCCCTTGGGGCAGATATCGAAATGGAAGCTGTCTTTACACTTTAACCTTAATTTTATACAAAGAAAAAGGATACAAAATGAATTTTACAAAATTTCCAAGACGAAATTACCTTCAAGGCCAGACCCCCATTGAATCCATGCCTGCATTGAGTAAAGCTCTCGGTGGCCAGATAAATCTCTTTGTAAAACGAGATGACCTGCTACCCGGCGCAGGTGGTGGCAATAAGACCAGAAAACTTGAGTTTTGCATTGCAGATGCATTGGAGAAAGGTGCTGACACGATTATTACCTGTGGAGCCGTTCAATCAAACCATGCCCGTCTTACCGCTTCATGGTCTGCAAAAGAGGGAATGGATTGCCATCTTATCCTTGAAGAACGTGTAAAGGGATCTTACAAGAAAGATGCAAGTGGTAATAATTTGCTTTTTGAACTGTTGGGTGTTAACAGCATCGGTGTAGTAGAAGGCGGTTCTGACATGATGGGACAAATGGAAAAAAAATCTGAGGAACTTAAGACAGCAGGGAAAAAACCTTATATAATCCCTGGCGGGGCCTCCAATGATATTGGCGCTCTTGGGTATGCTGTTTGTGCAGAAGAAACCATGACACAGTTAAATGAAATGCGATTAACAATTGATCATATTGTTGTCCCTTCCGGATCTGCGGGAACCCATGCCGGGATGGTTGTTGGGATGACGGGTGTCAATGGAGGCATCCCTATCAGTGGCGTTAATGTTTCAAGGGTAAAGGATGTTCAAGAAGAAATTGTTTTCGATCTGGCCCAAAAAACGGCAAAAAAACTCGGAATAGAGAATGCTGTAAAAAGGGACGATATCGTATGTTTCGACCAGTATGTGGGGCCGGGTTACTCACTTCCCACAGATTCAATGGTGGAAGCGGTTAAACTTTTCTCTCAAAACGAAGCGATTCTTCTTGATCCGGTATATTCGGGAAAAGCTGCAGCCGGGCTGATCGATCTTGTTCGCAAGGGTCAGTTTGCAAAGGGCAGCAATGTATTGTTCCTCCACACCGGTGGATCACCTGTGCTTTTTGCATATATGGATACATTCAGATAAAGCATTTTATTTTTGATAATTTAGGCCTCCATGGGATTGTTCTAATGACAATCCCATTGGAGCGACAAACGATTTTGTGAAATTAAGTCCATTGATCGCAAATTAAGCCCCGGTATTAAGAAAAGCCTTAAAAAAGCTGATAAATATTATAACCAGATGTTTAATTTAACCCGTATTTAAGGAGGCATTCAATGAAAAAATTTTATCTTATCGCAGCATTGTTGATCGGAGCACTTTTGTTTGTAACACCCTGTATTGGGGAGCAGATTACAATATTCGGGAACCATAACAAATCGCCGAAAGTTTATCTGGATCAGAAGACACCCAAAGGAATTCTCATTGAAATAATGAAATATGTGGACAGTGAATCTGCCAACTCATTTGATTACCAATTGTTCCCCTGGAAAAGGGCTTACACTCTTGCACTTTCTGGGAAAGGGGGCATTATCGGCCTGTCCATGACCAGTGAGCGTCTGAAAAGTTTTGACTACTCAGAAATCATGTACTATGACGACCTTCTGTTAGTCGTGCTAAAGGGAAACGAGTTCAATTTTTCAAACATCAAAGATTTGAAGGGTAAAAAAGTCGGGGCCTTGAGAGGGGCCAGCTACGGTGAAGACTTTGAAAAGGGAAAAAAGGATCTCTTTTCAGTCGAGGAAGATGGAAATGGGCAACAGCGCCTCTTGAAACTGCTGCATAACCGTATTGATATTGCCATAATCGGTCCAGGCAAAGGTGCGATTAACAAAATCATTCAATCCAATGAAAGGCTTATGAAAGAAAAAGATGCCTTTGTAATTCTGCCAACTCCCTTTAAGCGGGATCCCAATTACTTGGGGTTTCCAAAAGAAATGCAGATGCAGAACTTTTTGACAGAGTTCAACAGCATTTTACAAAAAGGTAACGACTCCGGTGTTATCCAAAAGATCATCCAGGAATGGGAATAACCCCTTCCCAGCTTAACAGCCGGAATATTATAAACCTCCATGGGATTATTTTTAAAAACAATCCCATGGAGCTACAAACGATTTGTGGAATTTGACAATTATGACAAAAAAAGAAAAAGTTGCTGGAATACTCGGCGGTATGGGCCCTGAAGCCACCATTGATTTGATGCAGCGAATTTTACGTTTGACACCTGCTTTGGATGATATTGACCATGTAAGGTGTATTATCGATAACAACCCAAAAGTTCCTTCCAGAATAAAAGCCATTATTGAAGGAGATGGAGAAAATCCAGGCCCGTGTATGGCTGATATGGCACGCCGCCTTGAATCCTGGGGTGCAGATTTTCTCGCGATTCCCTGTAATACGGCCCACTACTATTATGAAGCGGTTGCAAATGCAGTTAACATACCAGTGATAAATCTCATAGAGCTTGTTGTTTCCCAGGTAAAGATAGCCGATCCGAATTGCGTTAAGGTTGGTGTCCTTGCTTCAACAGCGGTGCTAATGACCCGATTGTATGAAAACCAATTCCAAAAAGTCGGGATAGAGGTCGTTTACCCAACCTCTGAATTTCAGGATAGACTATTTCAAGTCATTAAGGACATCAAAACCGGTAACACTTCGGTGGAAGTAGTGAAAGAATATCAGATAATTTGTGAACACCTTAATTCTGCAGGTGTAGAAACTGTTATCATCGCCTGCACGGAACTCAGTGTAATTAGCTGCAATCTTCCTTTTAAAATTACAGATGCAGCTGAAATCTTAGCCCAAAAAATAGTCACTATCTCTAAAAATATCCAGTGAAAAATAATGGGGGTTTTTTTTGAACATTTTTAATGAATTTGACAGCCAGTGTATGCCAATATACAATCTTTGAGATTAATCACGATTTATTATTCTAATAAGAATAGAGGTATTATGCGGTTTTTAATTTCTTTTTTTAAACAAAAAACACAATCAATCGCCATTAAGCCTTTTTCTTTCATAGTCGCATTTCTTTATTCTTTTATCCTTCTAAACTCTCAGTGCGTTGTATTTGCTCAAAGTAGCCCAGGCGTTCCGCAAACTATTATTGTAGGTGGCGATTTTTATTACCCTCCCTATGAATTTCTGGATGACCAAGGATTTCCAACAGGCTACACAGTGGAGTTGACCCAGGCCATTGCAGATGTCATGGGGGTTAAAATCCAGATACGTTTGGGGTCTTGGGATCATATGCGCAAAGCATTAGAAAATGGTGAAATAGATGCGCTTCAAGGCATGGTCTTTACCGATGATCGGAAAGAAAAATATAATTTTACGCCTCCCCATGCAATTATCCATCAATCTGTTTTTTACAGAAAAGGATCAATCAAAGCTCAGGAGATAGGATCCCTTAAGGGCAAAGAAGTCATTGTCCAAAAAGGAGGGTCTATTCATGATACTTTTTTAGCCATGGGTATGGATGATAAACTTGTGTTAACGGATACCCATGCCAGTGCACTACGCCTCCTTGCATCCGGAAAGCATGACTATGCTGTTGTCGCCAATCTGCCCGGACTATATCTGGGGAAAAAGCTACACCTCTCAAATATTGTGATGTCTGGAAAACCAATCAAAAGTTTTCGATATTGCTATGCAGTAAAAAAGGGAAATCTTGAATTATTAGCCCTTTTAAATGAAGGCTTGTCTACCTCATCATTGCACAAATAAAGTAGGAAATTAGCAAAGAAAAGACTTGAGGAAGCCTATGAATAAAGGTTATAATAAGTTTACGAGACAAAAAATAACCATATTCAGGAGGCCACCTCAAGTGAAGTCCAGTAAAGCACAAATTTATGCTAAATACCATAAAATTCCTACGATTCGATTTGAAGATCAACAGCTCACTTCTTTTTCAGGTCTCTTGATTTTTCAGTTGTTGTTTAAGCGAATTGATTTAAAAAACAAGCTTAAAAATTGCTTTTCCCATGTAACG
>JAFLJU010000146.1 GCA_022712835.1 Desulfobacteraceae bacterium | reverse complement strand
GATGCCGTGATGCTCAAAACCTTTGTCGGGTTTGGCATTGAAGTGGTCGAAGTGACGGATCAGATGGTCTCCATCCGGTTTATTGAAAAAAAAGAGGAGATGCCCCAGGCCAATGATTTGGGTGTTGAAGAAAAAATAGGGGATTAAGTATTAGTTTTTCTTGACACAAAATGCGGGGTTTGATAGAAACAGCAGACACTAAAGGCGCGTAACTCAGTTGGTAGAGTGCTACCCCGACACGGTAGAAGTCAGCAGTTCAAGTCTGCTCGTGCCTACCATAAAAAATCAAGGACTTACAGAAAACTCTGTAGGTCCTTTTTGATTTTTTGTGCCCATTTTGTGACCGGTTCTTTTTTTTTATGGCTGAAATCATAGGAAGGTGTCATCAAAAAATCTTGATAGGCATTGGGGGGGTCCATTTGACTTTGTTCCAAATAGGTAATATCATTATTCTATAAAGAGCATGATAGAAGGAGTTAATATGACATCGCCTCCAAAAAAAACAAAAGTTAAAACTAATCGTGGATCGTTAACACGGAAGACCATAGGAGAAGTTCTTGTTGACCAAGTGGTTTCAATTAATCCTTGGCCGAATGGACTGCACAAAGTGGTGAGCACACTGACGGGCCGACTGCAAGGCCGACGTTCTCGTGTTAAAAGTCTTTCAGGGTCAGATCCATTTAGCTCACCAGCGAAAGTGAATATCTTGATATCAAAAGGACAGCAGTCCCTTTTTTTTCCAACCCAAACAGTGATAGAAATAATAGATGACGGCCTTTCAACAGTCGTTTTCCGAGAGCTATGTGACTTTTTGGGTCTCTCAGATAAAGCTTTAGCTGAAATCATTAGGATACCTATCAGTACCTTGGCCAACCGCAAAAAGAAAGGCTATTTTTCTCCCACGGAGTCAGAAAGGATCTATAGAATTCTAAATCTTTATAAACAGGCATTAGATACATTCGATGGCAATGAAGAATATGCAAGAAAATGGCTGAAAGAAGATGCCCAAGCGCTTGGAGGTGTTCCCCCTCTTGAATTTGCAAAGACTGAGCTTGGTGCCAAGGAAGTAGAACAGCTTTTAATAAGGATCGATGAAGGGATTTTCGCATAATGGCGGTCACCGCCTGGAGGATTGTCAAAGAAAAGTATATTGGGAACGCTTTTACTGGTGAAGGTGCCGCAAGAGGTGGTGGCAGGTGGAATAGCGTCGGTTCAAGGATTGTCTATACATCAAGCAGTTTAGCCTTGGCCACCTTAGAAGCATTGGCTCACCTGCCTTCATACAAGCAGTTAGAACAATATCAATGCATTTCTATCTCTTTTGATGAAGCTTGGATTTTTACGCCTGATGAGTTGCCTGATGGCTGGGACTTGGTTCCCCCAACAACAATCTCACAATCTTTTGGAGATCAGTGGCTTTCCCGGGGGGAACATGCAGTTTTGTCGCTCTCCAGTAAAATCATCCCGGGTGAAAGCAATTTGTTGATCAACCCGAATCATCCAGATTTCAGAAATATGGTTGTCGGGGGGCCTTTGGATTATCCATATGATTCAAGGTTGGAATAGAAGTCAATTGATTTCCAATAAATATTGATTGTAAACGGCATATTAGCCATCAAAGGGCGGGGAATATTTTCTCTGCCCTTTTTTTCTTTGTGGCGATCCGAAAACCGAGCGCCAACATTCAATGTGATTTTATGGGAATCTTTAAATTTTTCTTCCATCAAATTGAATATTTCGATACTATTATTTTTAGATGAAAAGTTCCAATTCAAATTTCACGCTTCATCTTTCACGCGTCATCTGGCATGATCGGATTCTCTTTGCATTAACCCAAAAAATAGAGGGGGTTGAAATGATTACAGGGCTGCATGTGTTATTAACCTATAGCTGTCCATATGCCTGTGACCATTGTTTTTTGTTCTGTGGTCCCGAGAGAACCGGCGTATTTACTTTGGAACAACTGACCGGGCTCATCCGCCAGGCAAAAGAAATCAAAACGATTCGATCCATCAGTTTTGAAGGGGGAGAACCCTTCCTATACTATGGGTTACTTCATGAGGGGATCCGTCAGGTAACACAGGCAGGATTTGATACTGCCATAGAAACCAACTGTTACTGGGCCACCGGTGTTGAGGATGCAAAATTATGGCTTCGGCCCTTGCAGGCGGTTGGATTAAAAACCATTGAGCCCGGGGATGATGCCTATCATCACGGGGAGAATGACAACACCCCGGGGCAAATGGCGGCCCAGGCTGCCAGGGAACTTGGAATGACCGTTAGGACCATCTGTGTTGAAAAGCCCCAGGTGACCCACCGTGAGAATCATACCAGGGGGGAACCTTTGTATGCCGGGGGGCCAAAACTGCGGGGCCGTGCCGTGGAAACTCTGGTAAAGGATCTGCCCACCCGGCCATGGCAGGAACTTGGAGAATGCAAAATGGAAAATTTAAGGGATCCCGGGCGTGTTCATATTGATCCCTTTGGCAATGTTCATGTCTGCCAGGGGCTGAGCATGGGCAATTATCTTGAAACCTCCCTGGCCGAGGTGCTGACCTCCTATGATCCCGACACCCATCCTGTTTGCGGACCATTGCTTAAGGGGGGACCGGTATCTCTTGCCCAAACCTATCACCTGACCCATGCCGACCGATATGTTGATGAATGCCATTTTTGTTCGGAGATGTGCAAATCCCTTGCGGATCGATTTCCCCAATATTTAACGCCTCGTCAGGTATATGGGTTGGAGGATTAGTATCCGATATAAAATGAAAACCACACGGTGGGGCTTAATTCTTTTTTGGGCGGGACTGCTGGGAGTCGGTTTTTTTTACTGGCATTTTTCAGGGTTTAACAAAATCGTGAAGGAAAAATTTGAAGGGAGGCTCTGGGAGTTACCCGCCCGGGTCTATGCCCGCCCTTTGGTGCTATATCCCGGTATGGTGCTTTCCCCAAACATGCTGGAAAAAGAACTTGCCCTCATGGGATATATAAAGGAACCTGGCTTCAACGACATGGATGCCCCTGGAAAATATACCCGGAGCGGCAACCGTTTTAGTCTTTTCTGCAGGCCCTTTGATTTTGGGGACCGGAAAACTTCTTCCCATGGGCTTTACCTGGAAATTGAAAAGAATAGGGTTGTGGTATTAAAAGATCCTGATAAACTGCGTGTTCCAGATATGGTGAGGCTGGACCCTATGCTGGTGGGCAGCTTCTATCCGGCATCCAAAGAGGACCGGATCCTGGTGGATCTTAAAAATTTGCCCTCTCTTTTGCCAAACACCATTATCGCTGTGGAAGACAGAACCTTTTATACCCATTACGGCGTGAATTACCAGGCTATTTTCCGGGCTATGTTGGTAAATATTAAAAACCTAGAAATGACCCAGGGGGCCAGTACCATTACCCAGCAGCTGGCCAGAAACTTTTTTTTGTCCCGGGAAAAAACCTTGACCCGGAAGGTGAATGAACTTTTCATGGCAGCAGCTCTGGAATTAAATTATGACAAACAACAGATCCTGGAAGCCTATGTAAACGAGGTCTATCTGGGCCAGGACGGTAACCGCGCAATCCATGGGTTTGGCCTGGCTTGTGTTTTTTATTTTGGGAAATCCATCCGGGATGCCAGGCCCCATGAAGTAGCGCTTTTGGTAGGGATGCTCAAGGGACCTTCCTATTATAACCCCCATAAATATCCGGACAGGGCACTGGGTCGACGGAACAGGGTGCTCAAGATGATGGGGGAACAAAAGCTTATTTCAAGGGGTCAAATGGACAAGGTCATGACCCTGCCCCTGGGGGTGATCAAAACACCGGTACCAGGCAATGCTATTTTTCCTGATTACCTGGATCTTATCAAACGTCAGTTGCTGACAGAATATCGGGAAACCGATTTAAGATCCATGGGGTTGAAAATTTTTACGGCCCTGGATCCCCAGGTTCAGATAGCCGCCCGGCAGGTCCTGGACTCCCAACTCAAACGGCTATCAACAAAGAAAGGCGTCCCCGGGAAGATGCTTGAGGCAAGTGTGGTGGTAACGGCCACGGGTAGCAATGAGATTCTGGCCCTGGTCGGGGGGAAAAATCCCCATAAACAAGGGTTTAACCGTGCGCTGGATGCCCGGCGTCCAATCGGTTCCCTTGTTAAACCGGCGGTTTTTTTGACGGCACTGAGCCATCCTGAAGCCTATACTCTGGTGACCCGGGTGGATGACGGTCCCATCAGGGTAAAACTTTCCAACGGCCAGGACTGGGTGCCCAAAAACTTTGACAGGCAATACCATGGCCAGGTGCCCCTGTATCGTGCCCTGGTGAATTCCTATAATGTATCAACGGTTCGGTTGGGAATGGATATCGGCCTTTCAACCATATTTGATACCTTGCAGAAACTGGGGTTTAAAAGACAGGTTCCCCTCTATCCCTCTTCCCTGCTGGGCAGTTTGGAAATGTCACCCTTTGAGGTGGCCCAGATCTACCAGACCCTTGCTGCCAATGGATTCTATTCCCCAGCTAAAGCGATCCGGAGCATTTATACGCCCGGAGGTGACCTGCTCCAGAGATACCCCTTGACCATTGAACAGCGCCTGGATTCCGGGGCTGTTTTTTTAGTGAACAAGATGCTCCAGGCGGTTGTTCTGGAAGGGACGGGCAAATCCCTTGGAAAGATATTGCCAAAAAACCTGGGGGTGGCGGGTAAGACCGGGAGCACCAATGATTTGAAAGATAGCTGGTTTGCAGGGTTTTCCGGCAATCGTCTGGCCGTGGTATGGGTGGGAAGGGATGACAATAAACCCTGTAACCTCACCGGGGCCGCCGGGGCCATGCAGATCTTCGGGCATCTCATGGGCCAGATTTCAAACCAGCCCCTGGGGCTTGCGGCACCGGAAAATGTGGAGTGGGCCGTGGTGGACGGTAACACCGGGCTTAGAACCCAGGAAAACTGTCCAGATGCCATGGCCATCCCCTTTATCAAGGGATCTGTTCCCAAGGGCAATTCTGTCTGTAGTTCCGGGGCGACTTCGCCATCAACCCATAAAAAAAATAAAAAACCCCGGTATTTAATGGACTGGATCAAGGAGATGATAAAGGAGAGGACAAAGGAGAGGACAAAATGAATCGGCAACCACTAATATGGATCTTCTGCCTTTTGGGAAGTCTTTTTCTGTCCGCCTGTGCCGGCCAGTACACCCCGGGCCAGCACACCAAAGATCGGCACACCAAAGATCGGCCCCAAACCGCTCCCGCAAAAAATTTGCCCCAGATAGGTGTCTCCCATGCATCTGTATCCAGGCAAGCACCCCGTCGGGATATTATCATTGCCCTGACGAAAAAGGCGGAGGAGCAGATCCGGTCAAATGAGCTTGCTGCTGCATTTGCCACCCTGGAGCAGGGGATACGTATCGATCCCCAGGACCCATTCCTTTGGCATCTGATGGCCAAG
>JAFLJU010000261.1 GCA_022712835.1 Desulfobacteraceae bacterium | reverse complement strand
ATCAAATATCATTTGGGCGGTACCTTCAGAGGATCCTATTCCACATTAAATGATAATATTATCAATGGTCGCATCAGGGGGGTTGCAGGGGTTGTTGGCTGCAATAATGCCAGAACCCGTCATAATGAAGGCCACATTGCCATTGTAAAAGAACTGCTCAAAAATGATGTTTTGGTCCTGACCACCGGGTGCAACGGGATCGCCTGTGCCATGGAAGGGTTGCTCATGCCGGGAAGCGCTGCTGCCCATTGCGGGCCTGGTCTGGCGGAAGTCTGTGAAACTGTGGGGATACCTCCTGTGCTTCACATGGGGTCCTGTGTGGACAACAGCCGCATTCTTCTGGCGGCCACGGAAATGGTGAACGCCGGGGGGCTGGGAAAGGATATCAGTGATTTGCCCGTTGCCGGAAGTGCGCCGGAATGGATGAGTGAAAAAGCCATCAGCATTGGGCAGTATTTTGTAACCTCAGGTGTTTATACAGTTTTTGGCGTCACTTTTCCCACGACCGGAGCACCGGTATTCCAAAAATATCTTTTTGAAGAGTTGGAAGATTTATATGGCGGTATGTGGGATTTTGAGATGGATCCCATCCAACATGCCAGAAAAATGATTGCCCATATTGATAAAAAAAGAGAAGCCCTTGGCATTAACAAGGCCAGGGAAAGAATAATGATGGACATGGCCACCAGAAGGGATTTGGAAACAGCTTAGCATCACCGTCTCCCATGGAAAAGTTTTTTGATTTCTTTGTCCATGAGGGTAAAAATTATATCAGTTATAGACGACAATCTCTTTCCTAAGTTGTCGTCTATAACCAAATATAAAGGCTTGTGGGCATGCCTTTTGGTTAAACCTTGAAGGCCTCCATTGTTTTTTTGAGCTTTCCGGCAAGGCTGGACAGCTCTGCCGCGCTGATGTTCACCTGTGATGCTGTGCCGGATATTTCAGCGGCTGCTGAGTTGACATTTGTGATGTCCCTTGCAATTTCTCCTGCTGCCGCTGCACCATGGGCGATGTTTTCATTTACCTCCCCGATGCCGGTGAAAGCCTGGGAGAGGTTTTCGGTAACCTCCCGTGTGGTGACCGATTGCTCTTCCACGGCCGAGGCAATCTGGGCAACAATTTCATTGATGTCGTCAATGACTTTTGTTATCTCATTGATCTCTCCAGCCGTTGCCGAAGTGCTCTGCCGGGTGATTTCGATCTTCTGGCTGATGTCCAGGGTTGCCTCTGCCGTCTGTTTTGCCAGTTCCTTGATCTCATTGGCAACAACGGCAAAGCCCTTGCCGGCTTCCCCCGCCCTGGCAGCTTCGATGGTGGCATTCAGGGCCAGGAGATTTGTCTGTTCAGAGATGCCTGTAATGGTTTCCGTGACCTTGCCGATTTCCCTGGCAGCGGCCCCAAGCTCTTTTACCCTGGACGAGGCCGAATCTGCCTTTGATACTGCATTTTCGGCAATTCCCCTGGCTGTTTCAGCGTTTTTTGCAATCTCTGATATGGTGGAACTCATCTCTTCCGTGGCAGAGGTGACGGTATTGAGGTTGGATCCCGCCTGTTCCGCCGCAGCTGAGATGGAGGTCATGTTTGAACTGAGTTCTTCGCCGGCAGCAGCGACGGAATCGGCGTTGTTCGAGGTGTGCTCTGCGCTGTTGGTCATGAGACCTGCCATCTCGGTAAGGCTTGATGATGATGAGGCCATGGTGTTGGCTGTCTTTGTAACATCCTTGAACATCAGGCTAAGGCTTGATGACATATTGTTCAAGGCCGTTACGAGAAATCCCACCTCGTCACCACGCCGTATCTCAAGTTTCTGGGTGAAATCCCCGGTTGCCATTGCCTGGGACATTGCAACCACCTGCTGAAGGGGAATAACAATGGAGCGGGTAAGAAGAATACCACTGGTTATGGCGAGCACCACTGCGATCACCATGATCATGAATCCGTATTTGTCTATCCTATGGAAAAACGCGTTGCCGGACAGAACAAAATCAGAGGCGTTCTGGGTATTGATATCAACAATTTTATCGATCATCTCAACGGCCCCCTGCCCGGTCAAAAGGCAGGGGCCCATGGCCTGGTCAATCATTTTGATCTCCAGGTTCCGGGCTTTGTTCGTCTCGTTGCTGATTGCGGTAAACCCTTTGCTAATGCTGTTGACCGAAGGGAGCAACTCTTGTTCAAACAGCGTTTTTGCTTCGAAAATAAGCTCTTGTTCCAGAAGTGACTGAATCTTGGAGGCAACTTTCTGGTAAGCGTTGATGAGTTCTTTCAGTATTTCAAGATTTGAATCCACGGTTTTGTTTTCGATTTGATACCTGGATCTGACCTCCTCGATCTCCCCCAGGAGTCCCTGCCCGAGATTGCTGTTTCCTTTTTCTTTGTTGAATAACGTCATGGTAAGTGATTGAAAACGATCCATGAACTTCGTCCTTGCCTGGTCGGTAACCGCCATCAAAGCCATGGGATTTCGTATGCCGGTTTCTTCAAGGGCCTTAAGATGGAGGAAAAATTGATTGTTGGCAGCCTCCCAGGTTTTAAATTTTTCTTGGTATGATCTCCATAGGGAGGCTATCTCCTTGTTCATGGGGATCTTTTCAAAGGGCTCCAGATTTTCTCCATAGACCTTGAAAACGTCATTGAAAATGAGGTTTTGTTTGTCCATCTCCCCAGGTGTGATAAAGGCGTCAAGCATGGTGCGCTGGCAGACAATGAAACGCCCTACCTCGCTCTTAAGTTTTGAAAGGTGTTCAATGGCCGGCAGACTTTCCTGTCCCAGCTGTTCCAGGTAACTGCCAAGTCTCATGGTGGAAAATCGTCCAAAAAGGCCCATTCCCACACAAACAAGGGCAATGCCCAGGAATGCGCCTATCATTTTTTGGTTCAGTTTTAAATTTTTCATAGGGCTGTCCTAAACTATTCCGGGAATTTAAACAGGGTTGTCAAAAAATGGCAGTACAAAGCCCCCGGGGTTATGCCTGGTCTGCCGGGAGGGGGTATTGCAAAA
The DNA here is from genome assembly GCA_022712835.1 of Desulfobacteraceae bacterium. Next base: position 3,946 of record JAFLJU010000261.1, on the reverse strand, counting down.
AGTCTGCCAATTGTCCTGGGTGAAGCCTTTTCCATGCTCGATGGGGTAAAACCCCTGTAATGTTGCCTTTTCAGTCCTTTCAGTGTTTTTAAATGGATGGGATCCGGGATTGATCGTGTTATAACTTTTTGCATGGCATCCGGTTGGGAGCGCCCTGTTGGGGTTGAAAATTTAGTTGGAAATCGAGTGTATAACTTTAATTATAGTCTATTCCTCTGGTTATAGAAAAGTATTAGAAGTCAGACATCTGGCCGAATGATTTTTTTTTCTCCCAAAGGAAGCTAAGGATAAGATTTGTTTTTTCTATGATTTTGGTATACCAAAGATAGCTGGGAAAAACGGTTAAGGAGGACTGATCAAGTAATTAAATATGGATGTTAAAAAGATTATTGCCGAGAATCACAGGCTGAAAAAGGAATTAAGCCGTGAAACGATTCGGAACAGACACCTGCAATTAAAGCTGAGGCATAGCCAGGCCATGCTGGAAGCCACTGATAAAGGGGCGTTGATATTGACCGAAACCGTTGTGGAATGCAGCTCCCAGACCTGCAAGATATGGAAGACAGGGCGGAGCGACATTATTGGCAAATCCCCTGCTGATTTTGCGCCACTATACCAGCCCAATGGCGAAACCTCTATGGACATGGCAAAAAGAAAAATCCGATCTGCTCTTTTGGGAAACCCCCAGCGGTTTTTCTGGAAAGATAAATTGGCTGATGGATCCATTATTGATACCGAGGTGTTTTTAAAACCGGTTACCATAAACGGGAAAGAGCATGTGGCAGCTTCCATCAAGGATGTGACCCAGGCAAAACGAAAAGAAAAGAACTCCATTGTATTGATGAAAACAATGAGATCCGTTCTGGAGAAAAGAAAAAAAGCGATTCACAATGGGAAGACGGACAGACAAATTGAAGAAAATGAGCTGAAAATTGCGGACATTCAACTACAGGAAGCTTTTGAAATCGCAGATGAGGGGCTCGCTCTCATCGACAACCAGAAAAATATTCTCAACATAAACCCTGCCTATTTCAGGATAACAGGTGGGGATCCTCCCGGGCAGGTGGACCAAAAATGTTATGATATTTTCCCCTGCAAAGGATGCGGAGAAGGGGAGAACTGCTGGGCAGACCAGTTGCTGCAGAAGAATGAAACCGCTGACTTTGAAACCAGGTGTATTAATGACAAAGGCCAGGTAACACCCTGTATTGTCTCGGCCAGAGCCATTAAGGATCCTTCAGGACAATGGCTGGGCATTGTCCAAAGTTTTAAGGATTTGCCTTCCTATAAAATTGGGATTGACCAGTTAAAATTCTCTGAAGAGATGCATCGTGTTATTTTATCCAGTATTTCCGATGCTGTTTTTATTACCAATGATGACGGAAATTTCTTTTTTATCAGCCCAAGTGTTAAACATATTTTTGGATTCAATCTGGAAGAAATCTGGTGGATGGATAATATTGAAAAATTACTGGGAAGTCGTTTGTTTTCCATAAAAAAACTCGATGAGAGACAGGAACTCAAAAATATTGAAATTACCATCCAGGATAAATTTGGCAATGAGCATTTTCTTGATGTCACCATCAAGAGAGTCTGCATTGGCGGAGGCACCATTTTGATCTCCTGTCATGATATTACCCAGGAAAAAATACGCAGCCGGCAGCTGGAACAGGCGGGGAAAATGGTGACGCTGGGAATACTGGTTTCCGGCATGGGACATGAAATCAACAATCCCAATCAATACATCGGTTTAAACACACCGCTCCTCAGGAGGGTATGGATTGATGCCGAGAAAATACTGGACGAAGAATATAAAGATCAGGGAGATTTTTTCCTGGGAGGATTGAAATACTCCCAGGCAAAGGAAAAAATACATATGCTGTTTGATGGCGTGATTGAGGGATCCCAACGGATAAAATCAATTGTGTCAGATCTGAAAAACTATGCCAGGAAAGATGTTTCAGGAATGGATAACAAGGTGTTTGTAAATTCTGTTGTAAAACATTCTCTAACCCTTGTGAACAACCAGATTAAAAAGAGCACCGATGATTTCACCGTGCATTATTCAAAAGAAAAACCAACAATCAGAGGAAATTTTCAGCAGATTGAACAAGTGATCATCAATCTTATTCAAAACGCCTGTGAGGCATTAACCCAAAAAAATCAGCCCTTACAGGTTTTTACCGGTATTGATAAAAGCACCAACGCTGTATTTCTTGAATTCAGGGATCAGGGCCAGGGCATAAGACCTGAGGACCTTGACCATATTACAGATCCTTTTTTTACCACAAAAAGAAGCTGTGGCGGAACAGGATTGGGGCTTTCTATCAGTGAGAAGATCATAAAAGAGCACCGGGGACAACTGATATTCTCATCCGAAATCGGAAAAGAAACCATTGCCAAAGTGTTGCTGCCGCCATGGACTGGCGTCTCGACTGATCCGGGCGTGCAAGTTAGTCAATGTTTGATTAAAACCATAAAAAATAAATGAGTGATGGATATGGAACCCTTTTTAGATTCTGAATTGTCGGTGCTGCTGGTGGATGACGAGAAAACCGCCCTGGACAGTATGGAGATCGTGCTTCTGGCAAATGGCATCAGCCAGGTTTTAAGATGCCAGGACAGCAGGGATGTGCTTAAAATTCTCAAGGCCCATCCGGTTAATATTGTGATGCTCGACCTGATCATGCCCTATTTTTCCGGAGAAGAAATCCTGGAAGGGATCATCGGTGAGTTCCCCCATATCCAGGTCATCGTTATCACGGGAATGGACAGTGTGGAAACCGCAGTAAATTGTATAAAAAGAGGGGCATTTGATTATCTGGTTAAACCGGTGGAAGAAAACCGTCTCATCACGACAATGAAACATGCCTTTGATCTCCATGATTTAAAAATGGGAATAGCCTCCCTGCAATCCAGGTTTTTTTCCAAAAAAAAGATGAAGGATCCCTCTGTCTTTTCATCCATTATTACAAAAGATCCGGCCATGTATCGTATCTTTGAGTATATTGAAGCCATTGCAGGTTCTCATCAATCTGTCACCATTACGGGTGAATCTGGAACCGGCAAGGAGCTTGTGGCAAGAGCTTTGCATCAGGCTGGCTACAAGGATAAACCTTTTTGCCCCGTGAATATTGCAGGACTTGATGATACCATGCTCAGCGATACCCTGTTCGGACATGTTAAAGGAGCATTCACCGGTGCCCGGCAAAACAGACCCGGGTTTGTGGAAAAAGCGGGTCAGGGAGTTTTGTTCCTGGATGAAATCGGTGATTTAAACCCAACCTCACAGGTAAAGCTTTTACGCCTGCTCCAGGAAAGAGAATATTATCCTTTGGGGTCTGACAGTGCAAGGCCCTTGGGGGCAAGGATTATCGCAGCTACAAATTATGATCTTAAGACCCGTATGGAAAAAGGGCTGTTCAGAAAAGACCTCTATTACAGACTCTTTACACATTCAATCCATTTACCCGCTTTGCGTGAACGCAAACACGACATCCCCCTATTACTGGCTCACTTTATTGGAAAAATTGCGGCTCAAATGCAAATCACTATTCCAAAGCTGGATTCCCAGGTCATTATTACCTTTCAGGCCTATGATTTTCCCGGTAATATCAGGGAACTTGAGGCCATGGTATATGATGCCATGACCACCCATGACGAAAAACAAATACTCTCCATAAAATCTTTTGAAAACCTTATGGACAAGACCCTGATAAGGGATAAATCCGTTATGAATTCATCAGGGGAAACGATTATCTTTCCCGAAAACCTGCCCGATCTTCACACCGTTACAACAGCTCTAGTACGAGAAGCCATGGAAAGGTCTGATAACAACCAAACCCTTGCAAGCCGGATGCTGGGAATCTCTCAACCCGCCCTTAGCAAACGGTTGAAAAAGCAAAAAGACAACGCATAACAAAGGGAATAGAGTATAACTTTCGTT
>JAFLJU010000252.1 GCA_022712835.1 Desulfobacteraceae bacterium | reverse complement strand
TTTTAAAACAAAAGCGTTTTAAAGAATTTGTTTCAGGAACAGCTTGGTGCGGTCGTGGCTGGGAGCGGTAAAGAAATGTTCGGCAGTTCCTTCTTCGACGATTTGACCCTCGTCCATGAAAATCACCCGGTCGCTCACCTCCCTTGCAAACCCCATTTCATGGGTGACAACGACCATGGTCATACCTTCCTTTGCAAGGGTTTTCATGACATCCAGTACTTCACCGATCATTTCCGGATCAAGGGCGGAGGTGGGTTCATCAAAGAGCATGATTTTGGGATCCATGGCAAGCGCCCTTGCAATGGCCACCCGCTGTTGTTGGCCACCGGAAAGGTTTGAGGGATAGGCATGGGCCTTGTCGGCAATTCCCACTTTTTCAAGGAGCATCATGGCTTTATCTTCTCTCTCTTTTTTGGATCGGTGCCGGACCAGTTTCTGGGGCAGAGTTAAATTACCCAGGACAGACTGGTGGGGAAAGAGGTTAAAGGACTGGAACACCATGCCCATTTCCATTCTGACCTTGTTAATATCGGTCTTGGGATCAAAAATATCGACGCCCTCCACAAAAATCTGACCCTGGTCTGCCGTCTCCAGCCGGTTCAGGCATCGCAGGAAGGTACTTTTTCCGGAACCAGAGGGACCTATGACCACCACCACCTCACCGACTTTGATTCTATTGGAAACATTCACCAGGGCTTTGACCTCGTGGGGAACGTAATATGTTTTAGAGATATTATTTATTTCTATCATTTTGTAGACGTCCTCCTTTCCAGATACTGAACGCACATGGAAAGCGTAAAGGTCATGAGCAGGTAGAGAATGGCGCATACAAACCAGAGTTCAAAAACTTGAAGACTGGTGGTAATTCCTTCCCGGGTGGCTTTGGTTAATTCTGTGACCGAGATCAGACCCAAAAGGGATGAGTCCTTGATCAGGTTGATAAACTGGCCTGCCAACGGCGGCAGGATGGTTTTCAAGGCCTGGGGAAGAATGATATGGATCATGCTTTGAAAATAGTTCATACCGGTGGACCGGGCGGCTTCCACCTGTCCGGGGTGGATGGACTCAATACCGGCCCGGACAATTTCCACCACATAGGCACCGGTGAAGATGGACAAGGCCATAATGCCGTACCATTCCGGGTTGATCTTTGGAATCCCGTTCATCATCAATATCTTGTTCATGGTGGTACCCAGAACAAAATAAAAGATCATGATCTGTACCAGCAGTGGTGACCCCCGGATAACCTCAACATAGGTGATGGCCGACCACTTAAGAATTGGGGTGTTGGACACCCGGGCTACCCCCCCGATAATCCCGAGAAGGATGCCGAAAATGGTGGCAATAAAAGAGATTTTAAGGGTAGTGATCAACCCTTTGGCCAATATGCCGGGTTTTCGCCCCCCTTTATATGTGGCAATTTCATCCCCCGGGGAGAGCAGATCCCCCTCATCCCAGTCAAATGAGCCCTCGGGAACAGTATAGGTGCTTTTCCCGTCGTCATATTCAACGGTGATATCAAATTTGTTTTTGTTGTCTTTGTTGGGTGCGATGATTGCGATTTCACCATCCCCTTCCGCAGTTACGGCGATGGTTTCCACATAGACAAAATATTTGGGGACTTTAAACCAGCGCCATTGATAATCGACTGCCACGGTTGCATAATAGACCGAACCGATAACCAGAAACAGCAGTGTGAAAAAACCGATAATAGAAAGGGTACGGGCGGTGGGATTGCTCAGTCGCTTAATATTGGAAATTTTTTGTTCCATATCTTTCATGCCTTACAAAACAGGCCGACAACGTTACCGCTGTCGGCCTTGATTAATGCGATACAACAAATTTAGTTAGCAAGATCCTTTGCCCACTCATTGGATTTGATCCATTTGTCATAGGATTTTTGCCATCTGCCATCATTTTTGTATTGGCGGATGAAGTTGTTCAGAAAGTTAAGGAAATCGGGATCCCCTTTTCTGATTGCCATGGCAAGGGGCTCAAAGGTAAAGGGCTTGTTCAGGGCGATGGTTTTGCCTTCACCGTGCGTGGCCTGGAAGAACTCAATCAGGGGCAGGTCGTAAACAGTGGCATCTGCATTGCCCTGGATAACTTCCATGCATGCTTCGGGCTCTGCTTCAAAGGATTTGTAAGTGGCCTTGGGGATCATCCGTTTAACCGCTTGCTCACCGGTGGTACCCAGTTTGGAGCAAACAGTATATTTGGGATCATTGAGATCTTTGTAAGACAATATTTTGCCTTCATGTTTTTTGTTGAGAAGGATGGCCTGACCCACAACGATGTAGGGGGTGGTGAAGTTGATGGCCAGGTTTCTTTCCTGGGTACAGGTCATGCCGCCGATGATAACATCCAGTTTGTCAGTGATCAGGGCGGGGATAATGCCGTCCCAGGCAGTGTTAACAGGGACAAATTTTACGCCCATGGCTTTGGCAAGCTGTTTTGCCATGTCAATGTCAAATCCCATGTACTTACCTTTTGTGTTGGTCATCTCAAAGGGAAGGTAGCCTGACTCAAAACCAACTCTGAGTTCTCCTGATTTTACAATGGCTTCAACCGTAGAGGTTTTGGCAAGATTAATATCCGCACTGAACGCCGGTGCGGAGACAAAAAGAAATGCCAGAGCAAACAAAGAAATAAGAACTTTTTTCATATTTTTCTCCTTAAAAAATAATGTTTGACCATTTAAAGCTCATGGAAATGGTTCCCAAGAAGCAATAGCAAGCCATGTTAAATAGCGATAACCCCAATGTTTAGCATAATATTTGTAAATGGCAAGTACTATTTGTGGTTCAAAAAACTTTCCAGTCTGTTGCTACCGCAATAGCGACATAGCCTCTGATGGGTGAAATGTCAATTAAAAAAAATGGAAGAGATAAAATTATAGGGGAGGGTCGATTTTCATCTGTTTTTTCCAGAAAAAAAGGCGGGTTGACGATGGGGGGGCAAATGGCATACCATAATGGATATGAAACCCAAAAAAATCAGTGGTGGGCCACATGGATTGAAAATTCTGACCGTGTCTGATTTCACAGAAAAGGAATTGACCCGGCAGGTGGAGGACAAGACTCTGGAGGCGGTGGACCTGATCATTTCCTGTGGAGACCTTGATCCTGAATATCTTTCTTTTTTAAGGGATCGTTTGGACGTCCCTCTGTATTACGTCAAGGGAAACCACGATATCCGGTATACCCGGGAAAATCCTGTGGGATGTCAAAATATCCATGAGCGGGTGGTCTCTGTAGGGTCCCTGAATATTTTGGGGTTTGAAGGGTCCATTTGGTACAATGGCGGGCCCAATCAGTACACAGATGCCATGATGAAGAAAATGATATTCTGGATGTGGTTTTCCATCTGGCGAAAAGGCCCTATTCATATGGTGGTCACCCATGCGCCCCCCCGGCATATCCATGACCGTGAGGACAGATGTCACATGGGTTTTGAAAGTTTTAACTCCCTGATAAAAAAACAAGCGCCGGATTATTTTGTCCACGGCCATATTCACCAGGAGTTTGAAACCCCCGGTGACAGGATAACAATAGTTGATACCACCCAGGTGATCAATACCTGTGGCTACACAATACTAGAGGTCTAATGATGAAAAATTTTCTGAAAACTCTTTTTGGTTCCCCGGCAAAGGAAGACAATAACCATGTCAGTTCTTTTAACGAACAGCATGCCCAGGAAGAGGATGTGGAGTTTATTGACCACGGGGTTCAGACCATTTCTCTTGAAAACATCATCGGCAGTGTGGGCAAGTATTCTGATTTTGATTCCCGGTTCAGGCCCAAAAAACATGTTTCGGGCAAGCGGTTCATGGATATCAAGCGGTGCATGCGGGAAGGAACTTCTCTTCCCCCGGTACAGTTGTACCAGAGCCGGGATGGATTTTATGTCCTGGATGGAAACCGCCGGGTGTCAGCGGCAAAAGAGCTGGGGTGGACAGAGATCGAGGCCAAGGTGATAGAGCTTTTATCCGGTAAAAATACCCTGGACAACCTGCTGTATATTGAACGGAAAAAATTTTATGAAAAAACGGGCCTGAAAGAGAAGATTGATCTGAGC